>CAMCCU010000586.1 GCA_945872975.1 Pedosphaera parvula Ellin514 | reverse complement strand
ATCCAATGCTGGAACGCATCGACCGTCGCCATCCACGGGAAGAACTTCACGATGCCTTCGAGATGCGTGATGCGAGCGCGGTTCGCCTCCGCCGGCGAATAGAACTCTTCGAGGAACTCGTTCCCGAGCAGCTCCATGCTCATGCTCGCCACTTCACAGAACTCGATCGGTGCATGGCGATACGGGTAGATGGACTCTTCGCGCGTCGCCAGCGCGTGGAACGCATGACCGGCCTCGTGAAGCATCGTCTCGACATCGCGCTGCACGCCGACCGCGTTCATGAAGATGAACGGCAGCCGCGACTCGTTCAGCGTCGATTGATATCCGCCCGGAGCCTTGCCCTTGCGGTTGTCGAGATCGAGCAGACGCAAGTCCTGCATCCTCTGAAAGCCCGCCGCCAGTCCGTCGTCCAGCTTGTTGAAAATGTTCTGCGTGCGGCTGACCATCTGCCCCACATCCACGAAAGGCTGCAACGGACCGCGATTCAGCGGATCGACATCCATATCCCACGGACGCAACGACGCCAGTTGCAACTGCTGGCGACGCGCCTCCTGAATCTCCCGCACCACCGGCATGATCTCCGACTCCACCGCCGTGTGGAACGCGAGGCAATCGTCGGGCGTGTAATCGAAACGACCGCGTGAACGGAACGCGTAGTCGCGATAATTGGCGAAGCCGGCGTTCGCCGCGATCTTCTCGCGCAGCTTCACCATCTGGTCGAACTGCTCCTCGAACTTCTCCGCCTCCTGCAAGCGCCGCTTCGACACCAGCTCCCACGCTTCCTGACGCAACGCGCGGTCCGGCTGCTCCAGATGCTTCGCCATCTGCGGCAGCGTCCGCTCCTCGCCACGGAACGTCACCGTGAGCGAGCCAGACAATTCCTGATACTGCTGCCCGATCTTCGCCTCCTCGGTTTCCAGCGGCACATTCTCCTGCCGGAACAATTCGACGTGCACGGCGGTATCGCGATCAAACACCTCGTAGCGCACCTTCGGCAACTGCGTGCGGCACGGATGCGCGAGGTAAATCTCGGAGAGCTTGAACTGACGAGGCTTCAGCTCCGGCTCGATCTTTTCCACGTAATCGAGATACGCCTGCTTCGCCTCCGCGCTGTCCGTGTGACAGCTCATCGCGATGTAACGCTTCGACGCTTCCTCATCCAGCGCCGCGCTCAACTCGCCCCACGCCAGCAGCCACCTCTCGAAATCGGCGAGTGAAGTCGCCTTCGCCGCCCGCGCTTCGAGCTGATCAAACAACGGCGCGAGCTGGGACCAATTCCCAAGATCAGCATCGACCGGCACAAATTCACGTGGCGCAAACGGCGGCAACTTTCCAAATGGCAGCAAGTTCATGGGCGCGAGCATTGCCAAAGTTCGAGTTCGGACAAAGAGGAAAATGAATCCGGCCACCGGCTCGAAGAATGCGACGAAAGGCCGTCACCCTCCATGACGCATCAGATACTCTTTGGTGCCAAAGCCTCGCTGGACAGCCAGCCCTCAATCACTATGCTCACGCCATAAAATCCGTGCTCTGCACCATGCTCAACCGCAAACTGCGCTCTGATCTCTGTTAGGCCACGGACTCCCCTGCCGAATGAAGATGAAGAATCATTCTTCGCCATCCGACTCTCGCAGAGGGCGACGCTGGCTGTTGGCTCTCTTGGGGATCTCGTTCGTCGGGGCTGCGTTTATTGTTTTCTTCCCGGCCGGGAACCCGAACGCCATAGCGATCAGCGCCACGCCTGTCGGAGAGATTCGAACAAACGGCGAGCACTGGGTAATTTTTAAATTTGATGCCCCCAAGTCGAGGGCGGTGATAATTCAGCAGGTTCTCGCCGTTGGCGGTGATCGGATGCTGTCGCCCGCATGGACGCGCGCTGATTCATTTCCGGACCCAGATCGGCCTGTCCATGAGCGCATCCAAGCAGGCGTTTCAAAACTCGTGAAGGTGCGGCGGGTCGGGGGCGGAGACTGGCAAGCGCGTTTCGACCTCATGGTGCCCCTCAAGTTCGGAGGCCAATGGCACGCACGCATCAAGGCCTGTTGGCGCCAGAACAGTTTCAAGCCTTGGAGTCGGAATTATCTCGAACGCGGGCGGCGATTCGTTGAGAGCGAGTTCGTCAAGACCACCGAGACAGTGCTTCCCACAGCGTCCCCCAGACCGGCAGCAGTTCCTCCGTCGGCTTTCCTTCCTTTCCCATTTGCGATGAGTGAGAGCGAGACTGCGGAAGGTTCCCACCCTGGGGCGCTGATTCGCCTTACACCTAAAGAGCAGTCCAGATCAGACATAGTTAACAGTGACCTACTGAGAAACTAGCCATGCAATTGTTTAGGATTCATGGTTGAGGCGCGAGCTGATATTTCAGATTGGCGGTCAGGTTTTGCAAGCGCGCCAGTTTTCAGCTGTGACCTCCGCCTGCTTCTGCTTCAATCGCCGCCATGCAAAAGACGTTGCTCGCGTTCGTGGATGACATCTACGAAGACCTCGAACTCTGGTATCCGAAGCTGCGGCTCGAAGAAGCCGGTTACTCCACGCGTCTCGCCGCGAAGGAACTGCGCACGTTCACCGGCAAGCATGGCTATCCCGCCAAGGCCGACCTCCTTCTCGACGATGCCCGCAGCGCAGACTTCGCCGGGCTGCTGATTCCCGGCGGCTTCATGCCTGACAAGCTGCGGCGCGACGCGAAGGTGCTATCGCTCACGCGTGAGTTCTTTGAGCAAGGCAAGCTCGTCGCCTTCATCTGTCACGGCGGCTGGATTCCCATCTCCGCGAAGATTCTCAAGGGCCGTCGCGTCACCGGCTCGCGCGGCATCAAGGACGATTTGGAGAACGCTGGCGGCTTCTGGGTTGATGAACCCGCCGTCGTCGACGGCAATCTCGTCTCCAGCCGCACGCCGCTGGACCTCGCGCCGTTCGCGAAGGCGATGGTGGACTTTCTTCAACGCAAGTAACGGACACGCCAGAAGCTCCAAACACCAAGATCCAAAATCCAAATAAGCTCCAAATCTCAAACACCAACCTATCGCTTCTCCATGCCTGTCGACCCTCATCAACCCGGAAGTTTCAGCTCCACGTCCCACGTTGACACGCTGAGTCCCCTTGGTGTTTGGATCTTGGTTTTTGGTTTTTAACGTCATGTCACGTCACCCACAACTCTCCGGCTCGTCCGATCCCACGCTCTCCGCCAAGTCACGCACGACGTGGGAGGTGGTCCGCCGCGTTTCCGTTTACCTGAAGCCGTACAAGCGCATGGCGCTCGCCACCATGGCGTGCGCGATTCTCTCCACGCTGTGCGGCTTCGCCTTCCCCAGTCTTACGCGTTTCGTCATCGACGACGTGATCGTTGGCAGGCGGCCCGACTTGATGACGCCCGCGATGCTCGCCCTGCTCGGCGCGTTCCTGCTGCGCGATCTCTTCAACAGCCTGCGCGTCCGCGTGAACAACATCTTCGAGCAAAATGTCATCTACGA
>CAMCCU010000585.1 GCA_945872975.1 Pedosphaera parvula Ellin514 | reverse complement strand
ATCGCCGTGCCGCTGATCGCTGCCAGCAAAGGCGAAGATTACAACCTCATCTACAGCACCGCCTCGAAGGGTGAACGCGCTTTGCACGAGGTCGAGAAGGAAACTCTCGGCTGGTGCCACGCCGAGTTGGGCGCGGCCGTGTGCGCGGTGTGGGACATGCCCGAAGACCTCACCGGCGCCATCAAGGACCAGAATGTCGCGGACAGCCGGCTCCGGCCGGACGCGGTCCACTACGTCGCCTCGCTTTGCGATGCGCATCCGGAGACGTGGAACGAGGATTTCAGCAAGCTCGTGGTCGAGCGCCATCCCGAGTTCGGCCCCGATCAGGTGAAGGAAATGGTCACAGCCTGCGCCGGCAAAGCCGACGAGTTGGCCAAGCTCATCAGCTAGCCGTCACTGCAGCCCGCGCCGGCGGTTTTTGAGGCGAACGGCGGTCCGGAAAAGAAGTTCATAAAACGCTTGTGAAATTTTTCACGACGGGGCAACTTGCTCGCCCGCTTTGCAAAAGCGGGACTTGGCGCGGGTGATTTTGAAGAGATGATGCGTTGGCTCACATCCATTTTTGCGTTGGCATTGCTCGGCATTCTGCCGCACATCGCCTTCTCTGCCGAAGCCGTTAAGGGCGCTGGCGAACGTCAGGCGCTCCGCGCGCCGCACACCGAAGCCGCGCCGGACGCGCACGCCAAGCACGAGGAGAAGCACAGCCTGCCGCTCTACGCGCCGGTGGTGGTGGACTTCGGCCAGTTCAAGATTACCAGCTCGATGATCGTCACGTGGGTGGTGGCGCTCGGCCTCATCTTTTTCGCGCAGCTCGCCACGCGGAATCTGCAGGAGGTGCCCGGCGGCCTCCAGAACTTCTGGGAATGGCTCGTCGAATCGCTCTACGAATTCCTCGAGGGCATCGTGGGTCACGAGCTCGTGAAGCACACGTTTTGGTTCTTCGCGACCATCTTCATCCTCATCCTTTCCTGCAACTGGTTTGGCCTGTTGCCGGGCGTCGGATCAATCGGCTGGGGCACGCCGGACGCGCACGGCAATCTGCACCACATCACGCGCCCGTTGCTGCGCGGCGCGAACGCGGACCTGAACATGACGTTCGCGATGTCGATGATCTTCTTCCTCTGCTGGATTTACTGGGCATTGAAAGCCAACGGCGTGAAGGGCTTTATCCTCCACATCTTCGGCCCGAAAGGCAACGCGACCGGTTTCATGAAGTTCTTCCTCAACGCGATCTTCGCGGTGGTCGGCGTGCTGGAGATGGTCTCGATTCTGTTCCGCCCTGTGTCGCTCAGCTTCCGCCTCTTCGGCAATATTTTCGCCGGCGAAAACGTGCTGGAGACGATGTTGAGCATGAACCAGTATGCCGGTTGGCTGATCGCGCTGCCGTTCTACGGGATGGAACTGCTGGTCGGTCTCGTGCAGGCGTTGGTGTTCATGCTGCTCACCGCGGTGTTCACGCTGCTTATCTGCCAACACCAGGAAGCGCACTGAGAATTTAAAACAATTTCGCCGGTCTGACCGTGGCGTGACTGCGGGGGCCGGTGATAGAAAAAGAAAAAATATGCTAACTCCTATATTGGGCGAACTCACCGGTAGCTTTCACGTCGGCGCAGCCGCTCTCGGCGCAGCCATCGGCGTGGGTCTCATCGGCATGAAGGCGTCGGAAGCCGTCGGACGCAATCCCGGCGCGGCCACCCCGATTCTCATCCAGGCGATTCTGAGCACGGCCTTCGCTGAAGGCATCGTGTTCTTCGCGATCTATCTGGCCAAGTAAGGTCACTCGCGCGGCGCGGGGTTCGCCCCGCGCCGCGCACCAGCTTTTGCAGTTATGAACGGGTACTATTTGCTAGCGAACGTCGGAACCGAATTAGCGGACGCCGCCAAGAAGACGGCGGAAGCTTTCGGCTTTAACAAGGCGCTGTTCCTCTCGCAGGTCATCAGCTTCTGCGTCGTCGCCTTTCTGCTCCACCGCTTTGCCTACAAGCCGATCCTCAAGGTGCTCGAGGAACGCAAAAAGCGCATCGCCGATGGCCTCGCCAACGCCGACCGCATCCGCATCGAACTCAACAAGGCCGAGGTTGCCCGCAAGGAGATTCTCGAGAAGGCTTACGCCGACGCGAATCTGATGATTGTCGAGACGCGCGCCGCCACCGCCAAGGTGCAGGAGCACGAATCGCAGAAGGCCGTTTCCGCTGCCCAGCAAATCCTCTCGCAAGCGAAGGAGCAGTCCGACTCCGACCGCGAGCGGATGAAAGCCGATTTGATGCGCGAGATGGGTCGCCTCGTCGTGCTGACCACCATCAAGGTCACCGGCAAAGTGCTCACAGCCGACGACCAGAAGCGCTTGATCGACGAAGTGAACCACGAGTTCACTCCCAAGAAGTAATCAAGTGACCGAAGCGATTTCACCCACGCGCGCATGAGAGCCAATAAACGCACCCGCAAGGACGCACGGCTTCTCTTCCGTCACTGCCTCGAGGCGGACGGCGCGATTGATGACGCCAAGCTTCGCCTCGTGGTGAAGTATCTCGCGGACAAAAAACCGCGCGGTTATCTTTCGCTGCTCACCCAACTCCAGCGCCTCACCCGACTCGCACTCGCCGAGCGCACCGTCCATGTGGAGAGCGCCGTGGCACTCGATGCCGCGCAGGAAGCCGCTGTGCAGGCGGCCGCCAAGGCGCAACTCGGCGACAAAATTGTTTTCCACAAGAGCATTAACCCCGAGCTGCTCGGTGGCCTGCGCGTCTCGATGGGCTACAGCGTCTATGACGGCAGCGTGCGCGGCCGCCTCGACCAATTGCAGGAATCGTTCCGCTTTTAATCTCCAATCCCAGCCAACAACGACCGGTTTATGAGCAACATACTTCAGGAAATCGAAGCCCAGATCGCTGGCATCAAGACCGCGCCGGGCCGCCAGAACATCGGTGTGGTCCGCGAAATCTCCGACGGCGTCGCCAAGATCGAAGGCCTCACCGATGCGATGCTCAATGAGATGCTCGACTTCGGCAACGGCGTCATCGGCCTCGCGCTGAACCTCGAAGAGACCGAAGTCGGCGCCATCATTCTCGGCGATTATCTCGGCGTGCATGAAGGCTCCGAGGTTCGCACCACCGGCAAGCTGCTCTCCGTGCCGGTCGGCAAAGGCCTGCTCGGCCGCGTGGTGGACACGCTCGGCGCGCCGCTCGATGGCAAAGGCCCGATCAAGGCCGACGCGCAGTATCCCGTGGAAAAGATTGCGCCGGGCATCGTGAAGCGCAAATCCGTCAGCCAGCCGCTCCAGACCGGGATCATGTCGGTGGACGCGATGATCCCGATCGGCCGCGGTCAGCGCGAGCTCATCATCGGCGACCGTTCGACGGGTAAGACCGCGATCGGCGTGGACACGATGATCAACCAGGCGCGCATCAACAAAGTCGGCCGCGCTTCCGGCGACCCCAGCTTCCGCCCTGTTTACAGCATCTACGTCGCAGTCGG
>CAMCCU010000584.1 GCA_945872975.1 Pedosphaera parvula Ellin514 | reverse complement strand
TGTCCGCCACCGACAGTCTTCGGGTGCGTTTCGACGCCGACGTTTTCGGCGTTGGACTGGGTGCCTTCGGCAGCGGGCCGGACGACGCGCGCGGACGGTTCGGAGAATTTCTGGCCGTGGCCGGCTCCGCCGTGGCCCAGCCCACCGATGGTTGCAGCATGCCGGATTTTCAAGTCACGGAAGGACAGCTCGTGCCCGAAATCAATCTGCTCTACGGCCTCACCGCCCGCGGCGGGTTTGCGCAATTGCTGCGCTTCGAAGCCGGACAAAGCGAGCGCGGCGTCTTGACGCTATCGGATCTCATCGAGGCGGCCCTTGAAAGCACACAGTTGCCGGCTGCTGGATTCGTCATCCTCGCCGAAAGCACGTGCGTCGTGGGAGCAACCCTGCGCCAATCCCCCGCGCTGGCAGCGGGGAAATCGCCTTGGAATTTTCCCGGCGTGCGCGACTGGCTTTCGTTCACAACCGAACGCACTGATGAACGCCATGTCGTTCTGATCGTGGGTTTCGCCGAACGCGAACCGCTTCCCGACAGCGCCGCATTTCTGCGCCCTATCGGCCCGGGGACGAAAGCGCAGGGACATTTTCACGCGGCAGTGTTTCCTTATCGTCCGCTCCCGAAGGGCAACCTCAATCTGAAAGAGTCCGTCACCGGCCTGCTCGCCACGGAATCGGCGCAGACGATCCTGCACCTGATGGCCGACGAACGTGAATTCGAGGGCGTGGGTCAGACGGACCTGATGCGAGGGGCGTGCTGGATCGGAACCCTGAGAACCATCGGTCGCGCACCTCAAAGCAATTGACCACACCATGACATTACTGCTCGGTGCAACCACCATCGGATTGATTCTTGCGCTGCTGGCGCTGGGAGTTTACCTCAGTTTCCGCATCTTCAATTTCCCCGACATCACCGCCGATGGTTCGATCACACTCGGCGCGTCCGTGACGGCCGTTTTGCTCATGCACCGGTGGTCGCCGTGGCTGGCCACGTTCGCGGGGTTCGCAGCGGGCATGGCTGCTGGCGCGATCACGGGTGTGTTGCACACCAAATTCAAGATCAACGGACTGCTCAGCGGCATCCTCGTGATGACCGCGCTCTATTCTGTGAACTTGCATGTCATGGGCAAAAGCAACGTGCCGTTGTTGAACGAAGTCACGTTGGCGAGCCAGGCCGAATCGGTCGGCCAGCACCTGTTTCATACCGATGGCGATCTTAATATCCTCGGCTGGGCCGTCGGCGTCCGCGACGCCGCCATGCTGCTGAGCATGGCGGGTTTGGTTTCGTTGCTGGGTTTCGCGCTCTATCTTTTCTTCCGGACGAACCTCGGCACGGCGATGCGCGCCACGGGCGACAATCCGCAGATGATCCGCGCACTGGGAGTGAGCGTGGATTTCATCCTCATCCTCGGACTCGCACTTTCCAACGGATTGATTGCGCTGGCGGGCGGCTTGCTCGCGCAGTATCAGGGTTTCGCCGACGTGCAGATGGGCATTGGGATGGTCGTATGGGGATTGGCGAGCGTCATCATCGGCGAGGCGCTCGTCGGCAGCCACCGCATCGGCCTGCTGATCACCGGTGCGGTCATGGGCTCGATCTTGTTCCGCTTGCTCGTCGCCATCGCGCTGCGCTGGGGGCTGAATCCCAATGACCTGAAACTCATCACCGCCGCATTCGTGTTCGTGGCGCTCATTGCGCCGGCGACCTTGCGCAAACTGAAATCGTCCCCGAAACCTTCCGCCGCCTGACATGCTCGAGATTTCCAACATCTACAAGACGTTCAATCCCGGCACGCCAAACGAAGTGCGCGCGTTGCGCGGTGTTTCGCTGCGGCTGGAGACGAGTTCATTCCTGATCATCATCGGCACGAACGGTTCGGGCAAATCCACACTGCTTAACGCCGTCGCCGGCACGTTCCTCGTGGACACTGGCTCGATCAAGCTGGCTGACACGGAGATCAGCCGCTGGGCGGAGCACAAGCGAGCCAGGTTTGTTGGGCGCGTTTTCCAAAACCCTTTCAGCGGCACGGCACCGAACATGTCCATCGCCGAGAACCTTGCGCTCGCGGCGCGGCGGGGACAGCCACGCGGACTGGGCTGGGCGTTGAATCACAAGTTGCACAGCGAACTTCGCGACCGCATCCGCACGCTGAACATGGGCCTGGAAAACCGGATGGACAACGCCATCGGCAGTTTGTCCGGCGGCCAGCGGCAGGCGCTCACGTTGCTCATGGCTTCGTGGCTCAAGCCAGAACTGCTGTTGCTTGATGAACACACCGCTGCACTCGACCCCAAAAGCGCCGACCAGGTGATCCGCCTCACGCATGAGATTATCAATCGCGACAAGCTCACCACGTTGATGGTCACGCACTCGATGCAACAAGCGGTCCATCTCGGCGACCGGATCGTGATGATGCATCGCGGCGAAGTGTTGCATGATCTTCAAGGCGCGGAGCGGGCGCGCGTGCGACCCGAGGACTTGTTGAAACGATTCGACGAAGTGCGCCGGCGCGAGCAACTCGACGCGGCCGTGGCTGAAATGTTGCGGAGGAATTATATCTGAGGGTGCAGTGAAGTTAATTCAAAGGATGCTTATCCCCGGCAATTGACATTTTGCCGGATCGGGTTTGGGGACGCGTGGTTGGGGCGGGGTGAAAAGGGAGGACTGAACCGGGGTGTCGGAAGCGTTCCAGCGCGCGTCAGTCGTCGCAGACCCGTGCGCCCTTCACTCGCGTTTTTTTTCTGTTCTGCGCCGACCAGCGAAGTGCCCAGCCACTTCGTCATGGCCGCCGTTTCCTTCGCGGGCGGACGCGGCTTCTGCTTCTTCTTCGGCGGCATCTCGCCGGACTCGATGCGGTCATGGACCTTCACCCAGCGCGCGAAGCTCTCCGCATCGCCGAAGTCCGGCTTGAGCGAAGTGAGGTCGAGGTCTCCCTTCTTCGTCTCCGCGTTGTGGCACTCCGCTCAATGTTTCTCGATGAAGATCCGCGCCGGCGCGTCGGCGCCGAAAGTGGACAGACCGAACATTCCCATGGAGAAAGCGGTGGCGATTCGGGCCGTCATCGCAACGAGAGAAATGGGCATGGAAAGAAAGCGACCCGGGAGCGCCGGAGCAAAGCACACGAAAAGGGACCGTGAGAAGCGTCGGTTCGGCGGACGAGGGCAGCGTGGAGATTGCAGACTGCGTTACGAAGACGCGGTCGTATTGGTTCAGCGGCGACCACGGCTTCGTTGTCATTTTGCTGGTTGTTTTCACCCGCAAACCACTGGCTGGTTTGATCCGCAAGTTGACAGAGGGAAACTTTCTGGTTCTTACCCGCCCCTTAATAACCATGAGCAAACTGGATATCGAGGGTCTGCATGTAGGTTTGAAGACCGGCATCTTGAACAGGCAGAACGATGGCGTCTTCATTGCTGTCGTTGTGGTGGGAGTGCCACCAGCCGGGCGGGGTCACGAAGGCACCACCTGCCACCCAGTC
>CAMCCU010000583.1 GCA_945872975.1 Pedosphaera parvula Ellin514 | reverse complement strand
TTGATGACGACATTGGGAATCGGCAGGTAGTTGCTCTCCTCCGGGCTCTGCGTCTCGGTGAACAGAGCGATGTTCGTGCTGCCATCGGGCAGGCGGCCCTGCGAGACGCCGTTGAATTGACCAGCGAAGGTGATTTGATCGATGAGCGTGCCAAGCGGGTCGACGATACCGAGCGACTCGCCGCTCTTGGACAACGCGAAGGGAACGTGGTCCGCACCAGCGGCGGGAGTGTTATCCGCGATGATCTTAAGGAATCCCGAGAGGCCAGCGGAGATGTAGGAACGCGCCGGGAACGCCGGATACTTGAGCCGGTCAGTCAGATCGTCGGTGAGATGCAGCCCGCTCAACTCCACCGGTTGCACGCTGGCATTGTAGATCTCGAACCAATCACCACCACTGAGCGGTGCGGCCATCCACTCGTTGAGCCTGAGCGCGGTCCGGTTGCCGAGCGACGCGGCGATATTCTGCGCGCCTTGTGTCGGGACGTTCAACACCCAGTTGGTACCGCCGTTGGGCACGCGCCCGATGGACCAATCCGAGGCCTGAATGCCGAAGCCAATCGCGTCCAGCAACTCGCCGCCGCTTTGCGGACGGTTGAAGAGGTAGATGGAATCGCCGGAAGCCTTTAGACCGAAGCCCGTGTTGAGCGTCGCAGCCGCGTTCGTGGTGGCCGGTGAATCAGTGTCAAACTTCACCATGCGATAGCCGCCGGCCGCGATGACGGAGCCCGCCGGGAACACCCAGCGGCGCGGCGTGGTGAGCTGGTCGGTCAGGCTCATGCCGGAGAGATCCACCGAGCTGTTCGAAGGATTGTAGAGCTCGATCCAGTCCGAGACAGTGCCATCGGAGTTGGTGGCGTTGCGGGCGTTGGCGAGAACTTCGTTGATCTTGATACCTGCCTGTGCTGGGTTGTTAGTGAGGATAACACCGTCGAGTCTGAACCCCATTACAATATCCTGACTGCCGAGCGACGCTTGGTGCATCTCGACAGCCAAGTAGTTCGTACCCGCGCGCACTCCAGCAAGCGGAAGGTCGATCGGTCCCTGGTAAATCGCATCGAGAATGTTTCCAGAGGCCAGTGTCGAGAACGTGATTGGCCCAGTTGGAAGGTTGTATCGATAAATCTCGACGCCGTTCAGATAAACGACTGCGCCATCATCGAAGATGTGCGTGAGTTGCAAAGCCGAAAGTTGTGCCGCGTCCGCCACGTTGAATCGTGTGCGGAAATAGAAGGTGGGCTTGGCGCTGCTGACGGTGAGCGTCGTGCCCACTGGCTCAGGCAAGGAGCCGCCCGAACGCGGGGCCACGAGCAAACCCGGCCCAAAGAGCCACGCCGAATCGTCGTAGTTGGTCACAACCCAACTCGTGCCAAGGTCTGTGCCGCTCTCGTCGTATCGCCAGACATGCGTGTAGGGCACCAGCGTGACCACTTGGGGATTCACCGGGCCGGCCGCCACAGGATTTCCCGCGCCAGGCGTCGGCACGTCGAAATACGCAATGCGCGTCCCGCCATTCGGCGACCGGCCCTGCGAGACGCCTGCGAACTGCAATCCGTAGATCACGCAGTCAATCATTGCTCCATCGCCTGCAACCAAAGCAATCTCCCCGACCTCGCCAGACAGCGAGAAATCAAGATGGTTTGGTCCACCACTCTTGTTGCCGTCCGCCACGAATGGGCGATACCCGTAGCCGTCCACAAAACTCAATGGCGCAATCTGGTGTCGGAACGGCTGGCCGATGGGTTGGTCCGTCATCCACAAGCCGCCGAGATTCACTGGCAACGCATCCGGGTTGTAGAGCTCGACGAAGTCCTCAAAGAACGCGCCGCCGGGAGTGGCGAGCCATTCGTTGATGCGCAGCGTAGTCTGCGACCCGGTGGCCGAGGAAACATTGGCCGCGCCGAGGGTCGGCACGCACAAGCCCCATTGCCCATTCGTCTGGCGGCCGATGGAAAGATTCGCGAGCTGCCAGCCGAACTTCACCGAGTCGATCACACGCGCGCCATTCGTCGCGCGGTCCACGAGGTAAACATTGTCTCCGTCGCCATCGATGCCAAAGCCGATGTGCAGGCCGCTCGTGGCGTCCTGGTTGTTCGCGAACAACACGCGATACGCTCCAGCCGCCAGCGTGGTGCCAGCCGGGATGGTGTATTTGTTCGGGTCATCAAGGTCGTCCGTCAGGCGCAACCCGGAGAGATCGATGGACGCCGCGCCGCTGTTGTAGAGCTCGATGTAATCGGGAGTGGTGCCTTCGTGGTTCGCGGCGCTTTCGTTGCGCGCCAGCACTTCGTTGATGACCACGCCACGCAGGCTGGAGAGAACGGCCCACGTCTTCGATACCGTCGCGTCCGCATCCGCCTGCCAGGTGCCTGCGCTGTTCCTGCCGACGACGTACACCGTGTAGTGCCCGTTCGCCAGGCCGCTCAAACTGAGCGGCTGACTGACGAGACGATCCGCGCTCCAAGCCCCGTCGTTCACGCGATAGCGATACTGCGTGATATCCGCACCACCGACGTTCAACGCCGCGCTGTTCAGATACGTTGGCGAATCAGGCTCACCGCTAATCGTTGCGCGCACAACAGCCGACGCCGCTGGAAGCGCGGCGAGCGCGGCGTTCATCCGCCCAACAGCAACGTCCTTCATGGTCTGGATCGTCCCTGCTGGCACCCACTCGCCCAGCACCTGATCCATCAGCGGGAAAAGGTTGTTGGTATTGAAGAGCCCGGCCAGTTGATGGCGGTACTCCGCGAAATACAGCGGCTCGAAATCCGGGTGGTGGAGGAAACGGCTCACGTTGGGAATCCGCGCGGCCGCGAGGAAGATGTCACCGCCCGGACTGCCGCCCGAACTGCCGAAGATGGAATCGAAGTCGTGCGACACGATGATGAAACGAGGATCGAGGATGCCCCGATACATGTCGTAATCATCATCCGCGCCGTTGGACAGCGCGGTCTCGTTGTAGTCCATGAGATAGAGCACGGCGAAGTAACGCATCCACAGCTCGACGTTCGCGTTCCGGCGGACGGCTTGAACATATTGGTCCGCAGGCGTCGTGTCGGGATCGAGAGCGAAGAGCAGATTCGCCAAGTCGGACCAATCATTCTCGCTGCCGTTGGATTCCTTGCTATACGAGCAATTAAGGTAAGCGACAGGATCCGTGCCCCGATACTCGAGAGCACATTCCGGGCGACGCTTGTTATACACGTTGCCATTGCCGTCTTCCGGGAAGTGGTCGCGAGCCCATTCGCCGTCCGCCGACTCGACGTGGGCGTAGGAGCCATACATGGAATCGCCGCTCTGCGACTGATTCACGCCGTTAAAGCGAAGTTGCACCGCATGAGCGTATGGCGTCGGCAGGCCGGCCTTGAGCGAAATGGCGGCGCCGAGCACCTGCGCGTAGGTGTGATCAGAATTGAGGTTGAACGAGGTCTTATTGTTCCAAGGCCGGTCCGCCGGAATGTTGAACTTCATCGTCGGTGGATTTCG
>CAMCCU010000582.1 GCA_945872975.1 Pedosphaera parvula Ellin514 | reverse complement strand
CCGCCGCCTGCTCGATCAAATTCGGCGGCCGTGAAACGTTCCTGCCTTCCTCGGCCCGGCGACCGAGCGAGGTTCGCGATGAACGAAAAGAGCGGCTGGAATTGCTTCCAGCCGCCCTGCGTGTTCCGACTCTCAACTCAAACTGCTCTCAACTTTCTCGCCGCCGCTTCACGGCTTCACGAGACGGAAGAAGGCGTTGCCAGCAGTATGAGTGACGAGCACCTCCCATTGCCCGTTGTTCAACGCGGGTGCATCGAAGACAACCGTCCAGTTCGCGCCAGCGGGGAGCGCGGGCGCGGTCTCCAGAGCGAAGCCGGTGAAGATGGCCGGCCAGCGCACCCATGAATGCGTGATGCTGCGCTTCGTGATCGTGAGGTCGAGGCCGACGTAAACCTCCAGCGTGGTCGTTCCGCTGCCCGTGTCGTCATCGTTCACCGTCACCGTCACAGTGTAGAGACCGTTGGCCGGGAACGTATGGTTCAACGCGAGGCTCTTGCCGGCCCCGACGACGATCGGTTGCACGCCGGAGCCGTCGCCGTAGTTCACCGTCGCGGTCCAGATGTCCGCGCCGGGGTCGGCGAACGTGAGCGAGGTGGCGAGCGCTTCACCCGACTTGAGAGCCATCGCCGCGAACGCCGGGAAGCTTGGAGCGACGTTTCCGATCACCGTGTTCAAGTTGCCGAAGCCGGGGCTGCCGCTGGTATCGGTGAGCGTGTAGGTGATGGTGAAACTGTCGCTCGCCTGCGCGCCCGGTTTGTCATCCGCGTAGGTGTGGAGAAGACTGAAACTTCCAGTGAAGGGAGGCAGATTCACGGTCTGCGGCGCGGAACCATCGCCCCAGTTCACCACGAGCGTAAAGGCGTCGCCCTGGTCCGGGTCGCTGAAGATGCCGTTCAAACTCACGCCGCCGCCTTCTTCCGCAAAGGGAGTGGTAGCGATGCTCGTTACGTTCGGCGGTGTGTTGACGTGCTTGAGCACGACGTCGTTGCCCGTGCCTCCGGTGTAGCTCACGGCGAAGGTTTGTCCATTGATCGTAAACGTCGCTCCTTCCGGCTTCCCGGCAAAGGTGCCGACGACGGCGTCGCTCCCATCATTATCGATGAGGATGAACTGCTCGCCGCCCGTCGAGGCGAAGGCGAAGAACGCGTCAAGCGCGCAGTTGGCGAGGGTGACGGTGCCGGTGACGCTGAATTGATCGTAGGCGATGCCGGGCACAAGGCCGGCGATTTCAAAGCGCAGCGTGGAGGCGGAGTCCGCCGTGAGGTTCCGGGTGTGCAAGCGGCCCGGGGCGCCGGCGCCAGGATTGAGATTGCCATTGGTGCTGGCGACATTGCCGACGAAGCCGTTGCCGCCGAGCGTGGATTCATTGGCGACCCACACCGCGCCGTTGAACACGCCGTGGACGACCAGCTTGCCATGGTTCACCAGCGTGCGACTGGTGGAGTAGTTCGTGCCGGTGAAGAGCATGGTGCCGCTGCCCTCCTTGATGAGCGGCACGAAGCCGGCACCCCCGATGGTTCCGCCGAAGGTCGTGGTGAAGTTATTTCCGCCCGTGGTGAGCGTCGCGAATTGCGTCGCCACGTCGCCGGTGCCGGCGAGCGAGCCGATGGTTTCGGAAAAGTTGTTCAGGTTAAGAAGACTGCCCGGCCACATCGTGACGGCGGCGGAGTCCGCGATTTGATTCAGGTTCGACAGCACGACGCTCGCGGGAAACTGCGCAGTGATGTCCAGCGCGCCGGGAATCGCGATCACACCGGCGTTCTTCGCCAGCACGAGCTCGCCGGAATAGACCAGCGTGCCGCCACCGTGCGTGTTCGGGGCGGAGCCGGTGAGGATGAGTTTCGCGTCTTCGGTGATCACGCGCAGGCGGCCTGCGCCGGTGAGTGGGCCGCTGAGGGTGAGGTTCCCGTTGCGCGGATAGATCGTCTGGTCTCCCACCACGTTCAGCATGATGGAGCCGGCCCAGGAAGACTCGCCCTGACAGGTGAGCACTCCCGAGAAGCTGCCACCATTCAACTGGAGCGGTTCGTTGCCAATGTCCACGCTGTAGAGAATGAGCGAACTATCAAACGCCACCACCGTTCCTGCCGCCGTCGAGCCGAGCGCCTGGTTGGAATGCAATTGCAGCCCACCCTGCGAGACGGTCGTCACGCCGGGATAGGTGTTCGCTCCCGCGAGAGCCAGGGAGCCAATGCCCTTCTTGATCAGTCCCGCCGCCGCGCTGCCGCTGATGGTTGCGGGAAGCCAGAGTGAGCTTTCGGGCAGACAGTCGAACGTCCGGGTCTGGTCACCGAGATTGAGCTTGCCGCTGATGGAGGCGGAATGTCCGTCGTTCACCGAGCCGCGACTGGTGACGTTGCCATTCAACGTGATGATGCCAGCCGAGGAATCGACCGCGCCGCCGTCCATGTCGAGCGAGCCGATCGTCTCGCTGAAATTCCCCGCATTGAACCGTCCCGAGGGCAGGATGAAGATCGCTGCTGCGTCATTGATTTGCTGGTTCGCCAGCCATGCGACCGTGGCATCCGTGGTCCCGGAACCGGGCACGCTGTGGCCGATGACCAGCTTGCCGGGAATGGCGTTCACACCGGCGGTCTTGTTCAGCTGCATCAACCCCACTTCGGCAAGCGTCCCGCCAGAGTAAGTGTTCGCCGCCGTGCCGCTGAGGATCAATTTGGCGTAGTTGCCGTTCACCGGTTCCCCCAGGTAACGAAGCGTTCCGGAGCCGCTGATGACGCCGCTGAATGTCATGTCCACCGTCAACACGTGGATCGTGTTCGTCGCGAAGCCAACCAGCGTGACCGGACCCGCCCACGAAGAGCTGCCGTGCGCGGTGAACACCGCGCCATCTGCGCCAGGCGCGTCGCCGTTGAGTTGCAGCGACTCGGCACCGATGTTCGCCCAGCTGAGGGAAAGCTTCGCGCCGCTGGCAACAAGCGTGCCCGCAGCGGCCGTGCCGAAGGTGACGTTCGCGCCGTAGGCCGAGAGCTCGCCCGCTTCCACCGAAGTGATGCCGGAGTAGGTGCTCGCGTTGTCGTAGAGCGCCATCGAGCCTGCGCCCAGCTTGATGAAACCGATGCCGCCGTTGCCGACGATCGCGGCGCTGACGCGGAGATGGCAGCCCGCGTCCACGTTGAAGATGCGGGACTGCGCCCCGAGCGAGAGCACGCCGCCGATGGAGGCGAATTCGGGTTCGGGCGCGGAGACGTGGACGTTGCCATTGAGCGTCAGGTTGCCAATGCCGGTGCTGACGGAGCCGCCGGTCATTTCGAGCGAGCCGATGGTGTCGCTCTGGTTGTCGAGCAGCAGACGGCCCGAGCGATGAATCGTGACGACCGAGTTGTTGGTGATCTGATTGGGCGAGGTGAGGATCACGTCATCCAGCGGGAACGGCGAACCGACGACGGGATGGCCGATGTTCAGCGCGCCGGGGATGGCGTTGATGTTCGAGGGCTTGGTCAGTTTGAGAATGCCGTCGTAGAGCGTGGT
>CAMCCU010000581.1 GCA_945872975.1 Pedosphaera parvula Ellin514 | reverse complement strand
CGTGAGGTCTGCGTCAGTTCAGTCATTTCGGGTCGGGCGAGAATACCAATTCACGCGTGTTCGGCGACACAAAACTGGTCACGATCCGGCCAGGGAATCCACCACGTCATCGCGGCCACGAACCTCGACCGAGCCCGGTTCGCAGCGGGTGACAGCAACACGGCGCCCGAGTCCTCCGCGCACCCTAATCATTACGCACAAGTTCTGTGACGCCGGCGACGGAGCGCCAACGGTGCGGGTCATGCCAGCCTGGGCCAACGGCCCAGGAAAAGGACAACATGAAGATTGGAGGGCTGAAGGTCCGATCCAATTCTGCGGACGAACCTGCCCCGTTGAATCGGGCCTTCAGCCCTTGATGGTGCCGGACAAAGTGCCTGGGCCGTTGGCCCAGGCTGGTATGAGAACGGGCCTTTGGCCCTGCCAAAGGCGCCGACTTATGCGCAATAATGAGCCCGGCGACTCAAACGTCAGACCCGCTTTGATCCAGAACTCATTGGTGTTCACTCCAGTGTCTGTTGACCGAACCTCACACCACGATGCCCAGCGCGTCAGCCTGAAGAAGCACCGCAAGGTTGACGTCGATCCCTTTCGACAATCATAGTTTAACCATCGTGCAAGCCCTGTCCTTCTCAACCATTGGCGGAGCAGTCACGCGCGTCGTTCCCGCGTTCGCGTCACTGCTCCTGATCGGCCACGTCGGCCTCGTCTTCACCGCTGCCACCGCCGCTGTCGCTGACCTCACGAAGCTCCCGCCGGCCGCCACGCGCCCGGTGGATTTCACAAAGGACATCGAGCCGCTGCTCGCGAACAGTTGCTTCTCCTGCCACGGGCCAAAGAAGCAGGAGGCCGGCATGCGCCTGGACTCCAAGGCCGACGCGCTGAAGGGCGGCGACGAATTTGGCGCGAAGGTGCTGCAACCGGGCAAGAGCGCCGAGAGCACCCTGGTGCAGGCTGTCGCACACGCGCATCCCGACTTGAAGATGCCGAAGAAGGGCGAACGTCTGACCGCCGAACAAGTCGGCTTGGTGCGCGCATGGATCGATCAAGGCGCAGTGTGGCCGGAGAGCGCGGTAGCCTCGGGCAAGAAGAACGCGAAGGATCATTGGGCGTTCCAGTCGCCGGTGCGGCCGAAGGCTCCCTCCGCTTCCGACAAAAACTGGCCGCGCACGCCGGTGGACAATTTCATCCTCGCGAAGCTCGACGCGGAGAAGCTCAAGCCCTCGCCCGAAGCGGATCGCGTCACCCTGCTCCGCCGCTTGCATCTCGACCTCACCGGCTTGCCGCCGTCCATCGCCGAAGTCGATGCATTCCTCGCCGACAAGACTCGTGACGCCTACGAAAAGGTCGTCGAGAAGTTGCTCGCGTCGCCGCACTACGGCGAGCGTTGGGGACGCCACTGGCTCGATGCTGCGCGTTATGCGGACAGCGATGGTTACGAGAAGGACATGTCGCGCGAGATGTGGCCGTATCGCGATTACGTGATCAACGCCTTCAACAAGGACCTGCCCTACGACCAGTTCATCCTCGAACAATTCGCCGGCGACATGCTGCCAAACGCCACACAGGATCAAATCGTCGCCACTGGCTACCTGCGGAATTCGATGGTGAACATGGAGGGCGCGATTGACCCCGAGCAATTCCGCATGGAGGCGATGTTCGACCGCATGGACGCGCTCGGCAAAGGCGTGCTCGGCCTCACCATCCAGTGCGCGCAATGCCACAACCACAAATACGATCCGCTCCAGCAGGACGAGTATTACAAGCTCTTCGCCTTCCTGAACAACGACCACGAGGCGCGTCCGGTCGTTTACACCCCGGCGCAGCAGATGAAGCTCGCGGAACTCCACCAGCAAATGGGCGACATCGAGAAGGATCTCCAGCATCGCGTGCCCGACTGGGAGAAGCGCATGGCGGCGTGGGAGGATTCCGTGAAGAACGATCAACCAGATTGGATCGTCCTGAACAATCTCGACCAGGAAGGCGACAAGTCGCAGCGCTACGAAATGCTGCCGGACGGATCGTTGCTAGCCTGCGGCTACGCGCCGACGACCTTCACGCAATGGTTCCGCACGACGAACGACTTGAGCGACGTGACCGCCTTCCGTCTCGAACTGCTCAACGACCCCAGCCTTCCCTACAACGGCCCCGGCCGCGCCTTCAATGGCACGTGCGCGCTCAGCGAGTTCCTGGTCGAAGCCACGGACCTCAACACGCCCACGAACAAGGCGAAGGCGAAGTGGGCTTCGGCGACTTCCGACGTCGAGCAACCGGTGCGCGCGCTGGAGATCAACTTCGACAACAGGTCCACCAACACTCGCACGACGGGCCCCATCAAGTTCGCCATCGATGGCAACGACAAGACCGCGTGGGGTATCAACGTCGGACCCGTCCGTCGCAATCAAGAACGCAAGGCGGTCTTCGAGGCGGAGAAGCCGCTCGGCTTTGCTGGCGGAAAAACCTTCTGGCGGATCGGACTGAACCAAAATCACGGCGGCTGGAACAGCGACGATCACATGAACAACAACCTCGGCCGGTTCCGCATCAGCGCGACCAAGGCCAGGGACGCCAAGGCTGATCCGCTCCCGAAGAAAGTCCGCGACATTCTCGCCAGTGTGCCGCCGGAGAAACGCACGCGCGTCCAGCAAGCCACGGTATTCGCGCACTGGCGCACGACCGTTCCGGAATGGAAGGATGCGAACGCGAAGCTCGAAACGTTCTGGGAACAATGGCCCGACGGCGCGACGAGCATGACCTTGCTCGCGGGCAAGGAACGTCCCACGTCCGTGCTCAAGCGCGGCGACTGGCTGAAGCCGAGCAAGACCGTCACGGGCGGCGTGCCGTCCTTTCTCAATCCGCTGCCGAAGGGTGCGGATAACTCACGCCTGACCTTCGCGCGCTGGCTCGCGGACCGGAAGTCGCCGACCACCGCGCGCGTCTTCGTGAACCGTGTCTGGCAGGCGTACTTCGGCACCGGCATCGTAGGCACGTCCGAGGATTTCGGCGTCCAAGCCGACACGCCGAGCCATCCCGAGTTGCTCGACTGGCTCGCGGTCGAGTTCATGGAACCGAAGGTCAACGACGCCGGCAAAGGCAAGCTGAAGCCGTGGTCCGTGAAGCACATTCATCGGCTCATCGTGAACAGCGCGACGTATCGCCAGAACAGCAAGGTGACGCCGGAGCTTTACGCGAAGGACCCTTACAACCGACTGCTCGCTCGTGGACCGCGCTTCCGTGTCGAAGGCGAGATCGTCCGCGACATCACGCTGGCCGCAAGTGGATTGCTAAACCCGAAACTGGGCGGTCGCTCGGTGATGCCGACCGCCCCGGAGTATCTCTTCCAACCGCCTGCGAGCTACGCGCCGTTCCCGTGGAAGAATGAAGTCGGCGACGAAAATTACCGTCGCGCGCTCTACACCTTCCGCCGTCGCTCGACGCCCTACCCCGCCCTGCAAACCTTCGACGTGCCGAACGCCGACCAGTCGTGCGTTCGCCGTCA
>CAMCCU010000580.1 GCA_945872975.1 Pedosphaera parvula Ellin514 | reverse complement strand
GCGCTCTTCGCCGAAGTCCCCGACGCGGTTCAAAACACACTCGAAGTCGCGGAGAAGTGCAACGTGACGTTCGACTTCAAGACGCTGCATTACCCGGTCTTCCAGCCGCCTGAAACCTTCTCGCGCGAAGGCTATCTCCGTCATCTGCTAGCCGAAGGATTGCAGCGCTGCTACACGATCAGCGCCCGGGCGGAAGGCCAGGAGTTCATCGTGGAGGGAATCACGGACCCGACAAGGTTGCCCACTTATGTAGCCGCCGACGTGAGGAGGCGGAACGAGGGCGATGCGACAACCAGTCCGCCTCCTCACGTCGGCGGCTACGACATCAACGATCCCGCCGTCGCCTCCGCCATCAAGACCGTCATTGACCGGCTTCAGACCGAGCTCACCGTCATCGAGAAAACCGGGTTTATCTCCTACTTCCTCATCTGCGCGGACTTCATCAGCCACGGCCGGAAGCTCGGCATCTCCTGCGTGGCGCGCGGTTCCGCCGCCGGTTCCATCGTCACCTATCTCCTCGGCATCGCGAACGTCGATCCCATCCGCTATGGCCTGCTCTTCGAGCGCTTCCTGAATCCCGAGCGCGTCAACCCGCCCGACATCGACATCGATTTCGCCGACGACCGCCGCGCCGACGTCATCGAATACGTGCGCCAGAAATACGGCCGCGATGCCGTTGCGCAGATCATCACCTTCGGCACGATGGGCGCGAAGTCCGTCATCCGCGACGTGGGCCGCGTGATGGGCCTGAGCTACGGCGAATGCGACCGGCTCGCGAAGATGATTCCGAACGAGCTGAAGATGTCGCTCGAAAAGGCGCTCAAGCAGTCGCCGGATTTCAAGAAGGCCTACGAGACAGAGGAAGTGACGCGCGAACTGGTGGACAACGCCTTCGTGCTCGAAGACATCGCGCGCAACTCCAGCGTCCATGCGGCGGGCGTCGTCATCGGGCCGGAGCCGCTGGTGAATCTGCTCCCGCTCCGGCAGGACGAGGACGGCACCATCATGACGCAATACGCGATGGGTCCGGTGGGCGATCTCGGCCTGTTGAAGATGGACTTCCTCGGGCTCAAGACGCTTACCGTCATCCGCAACGTCTGCGAGATGGTGAAGAAGACGCAGGGCATCGACATCCCGATCGACAATCTCCCGCTCGACGACCTGACGACCTACGACATTCTGAACAAGGGCAACACGGTCGGCGTGTTTCAGCTGGAATCTGGCGGCATGAGAGATCTGTGCCGCAAGTTCAAGATCGGTTCCGTCGAGCACATCACCGCGCTCGTGGCGCTCTATCGCCCAGGCCCGATGGACCTGATCCCGGACTTCATCAAACGTCGTCATGGCGAGGTCGCGATCGTTTACGAACATCCGTTGCTGGAAAGCATCTCGAAGGAAACCTACGGCGTGCTCATCTATCAGGAGCAGGTGATGCAGGCCGCGCAGATTCTCGCCGGCTATACGCTGGGCGGCGCTGACCTGCTGCGCCGCGCGATGGGCAAGAAGAAGGTCGAGGAGATGCAGAAGCAGCGCGAGACCTTCGTGAAAGGCGCGGCCAAGACAAACAGCATTCCGGCGGCGAAGGCCAACCAGGTGTTCGACTTGCTCGAGAAGTTCGCCGGCTACGGCTTCAACAAATCTCACGCCGCCGCCTACGCCATCGTCGCGTATCAGACCGCGTATCTGAAGGCGAACTACCCTGTCGAGTTCCTCAGCGCGATGATGACGAACGACATGGGCACGACCGAGAAGCTCACGATCGTGCTCAACGAGGCGAAGTCGATGGGCGTGGAGGTGCTGCCGCCGGACGTGAACGACGGACAGATGCTCTTCGCGCCATCTTCCTCTGCGGAAAGGAAGGCCATTCGCTTCGGCCTCGCCGCGATCAAAGGCGTGGGCGAAGTGGCGGTGGAAGCGATTATCAAGGCGCGTGACGAAGGCGGGAAGTTCAAGAACCTCGCCGACCTCTGCGAGCGCGTGGACACGCGCACCGTCAACAAGAAGTCCCTGGAATCCATGATCAAATGCGGCGCGTGCGATTGCTTCGGTGAGACGCGCGCCAGCATGTTCGCCAGCATTGAGCGCTCGATGGCCCGGGCTTCCGAACTGGCCTATGACCGCGCGCGTGGCCAGAGCTCGCTCTTCGGCGCGTTTGAAGAAAGCGCTCCAACGAAGAAAGTGGAAGCTGCCGCGCAGCTTCCCGAATGGCCGCAGCACGAGCTGCTCGCACACGAGAAGGAGCTGCTCGGCTTCTACGTCACCGGCCATCCGATGACGCCTTTTGCGCCGTTGCTGGAGAAGTTTTGCCTGCACAATTCCATCACCGCGAAGACGCTGCCGCCGCGCACGCTCACCCGTCTCGGCGGAATGATCAGCGCCGTTCAGCAAGGCTTCTCGAAGAAGAGCGGGAAGCCCTACGCGATGGTCACGATCGAGGATCTTGAAGGCACGGTCACGATGCTGTTGATGAACGAGAACTACGACAAGTACCGGGAGTTCCTCGTGCAGGGGAAGGCGCTGCTCGTCGTCGGTGAAGCGAACAACGACGAGGATCGTCCGAAGCTTTTCCCGCAGGAAATCATCCCGCTGGAAGACGCGCCGCGAAAATACACGCGCCAGGTTCACCTCCGCCTGAACACGGCGAACCTCACGCCGGAGAGTCTTCAGTCTCTGCGTGAATTGTTCGAGAGCCACCGTGGCCGTGTGCCGACCTTTCTGTGTCTGCGGCGTCCGGCCGGTGAGCTTGTCTTCATCGAGACGCACGAGAACTTTGCCGTCATGCCGACGCAAGGTTTGCAGCAAGCCGTGGACGACCTCTTCGGCGAGGACACCTACTACGCCAAAGTGGACACGACATTGCCGGAGCGCCAGAAGCGATCATGGGAGCGGAAGTCGGAGAACGACGATGAATGAGAGGCGGCCATGAGCTGCATCCGCCAGGGAGATATGCCGAGTCATGTTACATTTGTGTAACGCGCGTTAACTCTGAACAGGATTCAGCCGTTTCAATCGGGAATGGACAGTCACCTTCAGGAAGCTGTGGCGAAGCTGGATCCGGCCAGACCCGATTACCGGATTCTGGTCGCGCATCAGGAGTGGATTGATTTCGATGAGCCGGTTCAGGTCGTGTGCGAACGGGTTCGCACCGGTGCGGGGTATGATGTTCCGGTGATCCGGAAAGGTGAGGTGACGGGGCTCTTTTCCCGCGGACTGCTGGCGAAGGTTCTCGGCTCCAAGGTGGGATTCGCATTGTTCGGCCGGAAGCCGATCTCGTCGCTGCAGCTGGAAGCCCTGACGGCGATTCAAGATTCCTGTGAATTGATTCCGCTCCTCGAAGCCATCTTTGCCCGCGAGCCGGCTCGATTCCATCAGGATGTGGCGTTGCTCGACAGCGACGGGCGTTATATCGGGATGATTCCCGTCAAAGCCTTCGCCTTGCTGCAGACGCGCCTGCTCTCCGAGCGTCTGGAGGAATTGGCCATCGCGCGCGACCAGGCTCT
>CAMCCU010000579.1 GCA_945872975.1 Pedosphaera parvula Ellin514 | reverse complement strand
GCCACGATGCTCAAACATATCCAGGGAAAGGTGCCGCCGGAGGTCGAGGTGGATATCTACACCAAGGAGAATCCCCCGGCGGAAACTTGGCTGAATCCCCGACCGGGCGTGGCCATGCGTGCCGACAGCGTGGATCATCAAAGCGCCTTCGAGCGTTTGCATCGCTGGCCCATGTATGGGGACCGGTGGAAATTGCGCTTCTACACGACACCGCTTTTTGACCAGCACTCGACTCGCTTGAGAGCGTGGTGGGCGGGCGGACTTGGCTTCGCGGTGACGACGTTGTTCTGCTGGGCGCTGGCGGTGCAGACGCGCGGGCGTTTGCTGGAAGCCCGGCGCGCGTCGGAACTCAAGGAGGCGCGTGATGCCCTGCAGGGTGCGCAGAAGGAGCGTGAGCGCCTGAGCCAAGATTTGCACGACGGGGCGATTCAATCCCTCTACGCGATTCAACTCGGCCTCACGCGCGCCGGACGTGCCGTGGAAGCGCGGGCACCGGACACCGCGCACACGTTGCAGGAGAGTCGCATCAGCCTGGATGCGGTCATCGGTGAGTTGCGCGGGTTCATCACGGAGATGAAGCGCGATGAACCGCATCGTCCGACGTTGGGATTGGCGGCGGTGCTGGATTCGCTGGTGCGCCGGATGCGTCCGTCCTCGACCGCGCCCATCGAACTGGAGTGCGACGCCGAGGCTTCGGATCGGTTGACCTCGGCGCAGGCGCTCCAACTGGCGGCCATCGCCCGCGAAGCGTTGAGCAACAGTCTGCGCCATGCCCATGCGCAAAACATTGCTGTGAGACTGACGGGCAGCGGTACGATGGTGACATTGGAGATCAGCGATGATGGTGCGGGGTTCGATGTCTCGCGTCCCGGAGCGCCGAACTCCGATTCGGCACAGGGCGATGCGACCTCCCGCCACGCCGGTTCGGAGACTGGCGCTCCGGGGATGGGCTTGAACACGATGAAGCGGCGGGCGTCGGATCTGGGCGCGTCGCTGGAAGTGCAGAGCGCGCCGGGAAAGGGAACGCGGATTCGCGTAGAAGTTCCGCTGAACGTGAAGGAGCCGAGCGATGAATAGCACGATGAACATGGAGCGCGGCTGTCCTCGGCCGCAGCCCGCTGCGAAGACGGGAGCGCCGGAAATGTTTGCACAGTCCAAACCTGACCGGTCTGCTGCGGGTGAGGACACTCGCGCTCCTTTTGCGCCGCGTCTTCTGATTTCAGTTTCACCCACGCTCCGGGTACAGTTATGAATCCCTTGATCGTGGTGAAATCAATCCGCTTGCTCCTGGTAGACGATCATCCAGTGGTGCGCAATGGCCTGCGCATGGTGGTAGACATCGACTCTCGCCTACAGATCGTCGGTGAAGCAGGTAACATCGAATCCGCGTTGTTGCGGATCGCGGAGCTTTCGCCGGATGTGGTGTTGCTGGACGTGCGACTGGCCGACGAGGACGGCCTCGAAGTCTGCCGACGCGCGAAGGAACTGCATCCCAGTCTGCGCGTCATCTGCCTCACTTCCTACGCGGACGACGGTCTGGTGCTGGCCGCACTGGCGGCAGGAGCGGACGGTTATTTGCTCAAGCAGAACGACGCGGGAGTAATCGTCGAGGCCATCCATGCCGTGATGGCTGGCCGGGTGGTGTTCGATCCGGTGGTGGCACCGGCGCTGGCGGCGGGCGACGCAAGGTTGACGGTGGAAGAGCAGCGCCTGCGATCGCTGGCTCCGGGCGAACTGCGCGTGCTCGCGGAAGTGGTGCAGGGACGGACGGACAAGGAAGCGGCAGCCGTGCTGAACTTGAGCGTGAAGACGGTGAGAAATTGCCTGGACCGGGTGTTCGCCAAGCTCAACGTCCACACGCGAACGGCGGCGGCATTGATTTACGCCGCGTCGCGAGGTAAGTGATTTTTGAAGCAGGGGATCTGGCCTCGAAGCGTGACAGGCTGCGCTCCAGTTCGGAGTTTGCTTCCGAGAATCAGTTTGGAATTGGAATTCAGTTTGACGATTTTCAGTTTAACGCCCGGGACGGGTGGCGACGGGCGATACCCGTTTGCCGGCCTGACCAAAGGCAACGACGGCGCATTCTACGGAACAACTTCCCAAGGCGGCCCGCTTGAATATGGAACGATATTCCGAATCTACAATAATCTACCTCCAGTAGCGCCGGTGCAGACCTTTGTGCGCACATCGGGCTTGGACTTGAAGATCAAGAATGAGGACGTGCTGGCCGCGTGTTCTGATCCGGAAGGAGGCGTTGTCACGCTCCAGAGTCTTGGCAGCAGCGCCCAGGGAGCAACGATCACACAGACGCCCACGCACATTCTCTACACGCCGGTCAACGGCGACAACGACCAGTTCACCTACACGGTCAGCGATGCGCAGGGTGTGACCAGCACGGGCACCATTCAGGTCCAGGTGGTCAGTCCCGGCGGCATCGTCCAGAGCGTTACGAGCAACGGCGGGGTGTTGGTGGCGAACTTCGCGGGCATCCCCGGATTCAATTACGAGATCCAGCGGGCCACCAGCCCGAGCGGGCCGTGGTCCACCCTGGTGACGCAGCCCGCGCCCGCCAACGGATTGTTCAGCTACACGGACCCGAGTCCGCTATCGCCCTCCGCCTTCTATCGATTGATCCAACCGTGACCCAACGAACCTGAACCTGATTAAAATCATGAACCGACCCTTTCGTTGGTTGAACTTCGCGGGTGCTGCGGTGTGCCCGCGATGACTTCATCAAGCGACAGAACTACGCGCCGGGCATCCACATCGAGAACGACCCTTTTGTGTTTTAGAAAATTTTGAAACTCCGATTCGCGAACACATCGGCGACGAACGTGAAATGAAGCTCGAATCCAGAAACCTCTTTAGGTTCCAAATTTTTCCGACCCCATCCCATCGCCATCGACCACGCCCTGCGACAAACGCACCCCCCCCGCCCCCTAGATGACCTGGTTGTTTTATTGGGGACGTTTGGGGAATCCGAATAGGGGTTTGCGTGCGCGAATCTGCGCGTCACCCCTGATGAAGGCGAAAACACCCACTTCGACAGAAGTCAATATCCACGCAGGTTCCACCACCATTCACGCACCATCGTGAAATTCCGAATCTGGATTCGAGTCCCACCACCGGCACCACTTCCAACTGCCTTTGCAGCAATGGTTTTGGCGCAGTGGAGTCCAAAACGGACACCAAAACGGACACCAAAAAGGTGACTCCGTCACCGCTTAGAGGCGCTGGAGATAACTCCCCGGCTACCCTCTAACCCGGGATTCCGGCCTCCTTTATTCTCGAGGGTGCATGACCCCCATGAACACACGATACCGCCTGATCCATCGGAGCGCCCGCGGTGGCATGTACTACTGCCTCGACAAGCAGACGGGCCGGCGCCACAGCCTGCAGACCCGCATCGCGTCCGAGGCCCGGCAGATTCTCGAGGCGAAAAACATCGCCGAGCGCCAGCCGGCGCTGAACCAGCAGATCGCCCGGGCCTACCTCGCGGGATCCGATTCGG
>CAMCCU010000578.1 GCA_945872975.1 Pedosphaera parvula Ellin514 | reverse complement strand
TCACCCCGGGCTTCGGCAATCGCCAGTCGGCGTTCGGCGTCCGCGAGGAACTGCTGACTGCCCGCACCTGCCTCCGTCATTTGCTTTGCCTCCTTAAATTGTTCGCGAGCGAGGCGGATGCGGATCTCGTCCGCTTCATCAAGTTCAGTGGAACGGGTGACCGCAAGAGACGCTGCAGGCTTCACCAGTTCAAGATAGCCGCGATGAACTTCACCAGCTTGATTCGTAACGGCGAAGAGAAGCTGTCGTCCGCCAGAGGGAATGGGGAAGGGCGGAGATTGCCGGAGCGTGTCGCACTGCGCCTGCGCGGCGAAGACGTCATTGGAGGTGAAGGATGCGGGAAAGCTCCAGTTACAGGTGAACGAGGCGTAGCCGGAGCTCTGACTAATGGTGCGCTCCGTGGAGCCGGACGTTCCGATGGTTCCATTGCAAATCGGTTGGAGCGAGTGGCCTGGTGGAATCGAGGGCTTCAGGAACAAGATCAACGTGCTCCTCGAACCGCTGGACACGATCCCTTGCTCCACGCGCACCATTGCTTGATCTGATTCTGTGGAGCGATACGCGTTCTCGGCGAAGTCAGGCTGGTAATCGAGGTGGCAGCGAAGGACGCCGCCCGCCCGATTGGCGAGCGAGAACAGATGAAGCGGTTGACCTGCAACGAGGGTCAGCGGGCGGCCCACAAAGTTTTCTTCCAGCAAGGTCTCGATGCGTTTCGCTTCCTCGGGCGGGTAGCTTCCATCCCCCGCCCATCGCCAGACTGCGGTGGCTCTTTCCTGCGTGCGGTTATTGTCACGGGAGAAGTGAGTGAGGAACTGGCCCATCTCACGGCTTCCATCCGGTCGCTCAAAAATGGGGACCAGAGCTTCGTCTGGCCCCAGCGGCGAGGTCGTCGTCAAAAAGATGGAACCTGGGTGATTCTTGTGCAGCGACAACTCCACGACCTTGGTCTTTGCAACCGGAGGCAGCGTGACAACCGTGCCACTTTGCGGCGACTGCAAAGAAGCGCGTTGTTGACCAGGATTGGTCACCAGCACCACGCCCATGCCGATCAGTAGCACGACGATGAACACCCACTTCAGCAGGCCGCGTTGTTGAACGACTTGTTGCTGACTAGCCCAGCGTGCCGTCGCATGAATCACCCAGAAGCCGAAAGCGATCACCGCCGCCGGCAGCAGCAGGACGAGAAGGCGTCCGATGGTGGAAGCAGTCGTCGGTTCGCCGCCGGGTACAGCCCAGAACATCGGGACTCCGATGGTAAGCGCGCCAAGGATCGTCAGCGGCCAGAACAGCGTGGCGAACATCGCCAGCGGCAGTCCGCGCACGCGTCCACGGCTCTCGCGGATTTCGTTCAACCCCAGCCAGCCGAGCAGTGTGCCGCCCAGTCCGGGCAGCGCCACGCTGCTCAAGGCGAGCCAGAGCGCCGCCGGACCGACGCCGCCGCGTCCGCTGATCAGCGCCAAGATGGCCGCGAACGGCACCGGCAGGCTGAGCCCGACAGACAAAGCGCCGTAGATGGACCACCGCGAGTAGCTCCGTTCTTCCGGCTCCGTGCGATGTGGGTTTGCCTGAGCCGCCGCGTTCGTGCCTTCGCCGAGATGCTCCACCTGCGTCTTCATCTCGCCCGCGCTCTGGAAGCGTCGCTCACGATCCTTTTCCAACGTGCGGAAGACGACGTCGTCCACGGTTGAGTTCACCAGCGTCTTGCTCGAGGGCGCGGCGAAGCGGCCGATGGGCAGCTCGCCCGTCAGCATTTCGTAGAAGACCACGCCGAGCGAATAGATGTCCGCGCGATGATCGACGGTCGCGGGCTTCTCGAACTGTTCCGGGGCCATGTAGTGCGGCGTGCCGAGCGCCGCGCCGGTGTTGGTGAGCGTGACGCTGGTCTGGTCTTCGCCGACGAGCTTGGCGATGCCGAAGTCGGCAATCTTCACGCGGCCCTTGGTGTCGAGCAGGATGTTCTCGGGCTTGATGTCGCGATGGAGGATGCCTTGCTCGTGCGCGTATTGGAGCGCCTCACAAACCTTCGGCACGAGCGCGAGCGCCTCGGCGGGGGAGAAGCGTCCGGCGCGCATCGCCTGGCGCAGGTTCACGCCATCGACGTATTCCATCGCCAGATAGTAGAAGCCGCCGGCCTGGCCGAAGTCGTAAACGCTGACGATGTTTGGATGGTTCAGCCGCGCGAGCACGCGGCCTTCGCGGTTGAAGCGTTCGGCGAACAGGGCGTCCTTCGCGAGTTTGTCGGGCAGAAGCTTCAGCGCGACGAAGCGGTCGAGGTGCGGCTGGCGGGCCTTGAAGACGAAGCCCATGCCGCCGCGCCCGATGAGTTCGAGGACTTCAAGCTGCGGGAAGGCGGCGGCGATGCGTTCGAGGGACGGTATCTCGCTCGTCGCCGTGGCTGGAACGCCCTGTTCCGTCGCCGTGGCAGCACCGAGAAGAACACACCTGGGACAAAGCCCTTGCGGAGCCTCGGCGGGAATCGGGGCGTGGCACTTGGGACAGGTCGGTAATTTGACAGTGTTGCTCATACACCCGTTCCTGAGACGCGCGTGGGCGGAGGTTACAAAGAAAGATTGCCGATGCCACGGGGAATTCCACGCCATACCGGTGGACGGCAGTCCATCGAACAAACGCATTTGCCCGCACGTCCGGTCTTGGGCATGATGCGTGTCATGAAAGCCGGTCAGGTTCTGTTGCTCGCCAGCGCGCTCACGGGGTTTGCCGCGCACGCTGCCGATGACGCGGACCGCCTTTTCTCCGAGAAGGTCTGGCCGCTGCTCGACTCCCGCTGCGTCAGTTGTCACGGGCCGGACAAGGTGAAGGGCAGTCTGCGGCTCGATTCGCGCGAAGCTGTCTTGAAGGCTGGCGAATCCGGACAGGCCGCCGTGGTTCCCGGCAAGCCGGCCGATTCCCTCCTGCTCCATGCGGTGATGCACTCGAAGAAAGATCTCGAGATGCCGCCCAAGGAGAAGCTCACGACGAACGACATCGCGGTCCTCGAACGCTGGATTCGCGACGGCGCGCGCTGGCCGAAATCTACCGCGCTCTCAGCTGCTCCGAAGCTCAGGGCGGGCGAGCGCCTCGGTGATGCATGGAGCGACAAGCGCAATCCCATCGTCCGTATTTTCGGCGGGCAACGTCTCGATCTCTGGTCGCTCAAACCGGTGAAGCGTGTCGAGCCACCCGCAGTGAAGAACAAGCGATGGGCGCGCACGACGCTGGATCGTTTCGCGTTGGCGCGGCTCGAAGCGACCGGAATCACTCCGTCGCGTGAGGCGGACAAGCGCACGCTGGCGCGACGGCTTTACTTCGATCTCACCGGGCTGCCGCCATCGCCGGAGCAGATGGAGCGTTTCCTCGCGGACAAGCGCGCTGATGCCTATGAACGGCTCGTGGATGAACTGCTCGCGGCGCCGAGCTACGGCGAACATTGGGCGCGGGCGTGGCTGGACGTGATTCGTTACAGCGACAGCAACGGGTTCGACTGGGACGAGTTTCGCCCGAAGGCGTGGCGCTT
>CAMCCU010000577.1 GCA_945872975.1 Pedosphaera parvula Ellin514 | reverse complement strand
CGCATGTTCGGGACGGACGCGATGGAGATGCCGGTTTGATACAAGTCCGGATGCCGCAGCAGGGCGTTGAGCGTCATGGAGCCGCCGCCGCTCCAGCCCCAGATGCCGATGCGCTTTGCGTCCACGTAGGGGCGCGTCTCGATCACTTTCTTCAACGCCGCCGCCTGATCCTGCGACGCGAGAATGCCGACTTGCCGGTAGATGGACTTGCGCCAGGCACGACCGCGCGGCGTGTCCGTGCCGCGATTGTCGATGCTCATCACGAGATAGCCCTGCTGCGCGAGCATGAGATGCCAGAGATGCGAACTGCCGCCCCAGGCATCCTTCACCGTGGAACCCGCCGGCTCGCCATAGACGTAGATGAGCAGCGGATATTTCTTCGTCGCATCGAAGTCCGGCGGCTTGATGCACCACGCGTCCAGCTCGACGCCTTCCGCCACCGGCACGCGAAAGAACTCGGTCGTCGGCTGCTTCAGCTCGGCGAGACGATCCTTCAGTTTCTTGTTCTCGCTCAGCACGCGGACTTGCTTGTGGTCGGGCAGCGAGATGAATTCCTTCACCGGCGGCTGATCGAAGGTGGACCGGGTGTGAAACGCCCAGCGTCCATCCGGCGAGATCTGATAGGAGTGCGTGCCCGATTGCCCGGCGGGCGTGACGCGCTCGCGTTGGCGTCCGCTGAAGCGCGACCGGTAAAGATAACGCTGCGTCGGATTCTCTGGCGAGGCCATGAAGTAAAGCCACTCGTCCTTCTCATCCACATGGACAAGGTCCGTGACGTCGTAATCGCCGGGCGTCGACAACTTCAACTTGCCGTTCTTGCGCTTCGCGAGATGGAGGTGCTGCCAGCCATCGCGTTCGCTCCAGAACACAAACCGCTTCCCGCCCCCGATCCACTTCAGACTCTGATGCCCCTCCACCCACGCCGCATCACCGTCGGTAAGAATGGTTTTCACCTTGCCCGTCACAGGGTCGGCGAGCATGACGCAGTTGGTGTTCTGCAACCGGTTCAGTTGTTGCAGGAAAATCTCCTTCGAGCCCTCGGGCCATTCGAGATCGAAGATGTAATGGTTGCGCGGGTCGCCCGGCACTTCCATCCAGCGCGTCTGGCCAGTGGCAAGCTCGATGGCGCCGACGCGGCAGGATGAATTCATCTCGCCGGTCTTGGGATACTTGATGAGCTGCGTCGTGGGATAAAGACCGTCGGTGTTGTTCACGAGCGGCACCTCGCGCACGCCCTCGGTGTTGAGCTGCCAGTAGGCGATGAAACGTCCATCCGGGCTCCAGCGAAAGCCGTCGCGCAGGAAGAACTCCTCCTCGTAGACCCAGTCGAACGTGCCATTGATGATGTCCGGCGAATCGTTGGTGGTCAGCGCCGTGATGCGGCGGCTCTGCAAGTCCTGGACGTAAATGTTCCGCTCGCGCACATAGGCCACCCGCTGCCCGTCCGGCGAAAACTTCGCGAACATCAGCGTGGAAGGCAGCGCGTCGCCGCCCAGCTTGAACAGCTCGTGGCTCGAACGATCCAGCACCCAGTAATCGCCTCGGCTGTTCGTGCGCCAGACCCGCTTCGAGTTGGTGAAGATCAGCAGGCGCGACTTGTCCTTCGACCAGATGTGGTCATCGAGCCCCAGCGGCGATGAAGACCCCGGCGGGACAAAGTCCGACGCTGGAATCAGAATCTCCTTAGCGCCCGTCTTCGGATCGTGGCGCACCAAGTCCCGTCCGCCCGACGACTCCTTGGAGCTCTCGAACGTCGTGTAGCCCGAACTGTCCTCCAGCCAGCGCGCCGAGAAACCGTCGCCGCCGAACTCGCCCGAGTCGAAGATGCGCTTGACCGTGAGCAGTGGCGAATTTGTCTTGTCCGCCGCCACCACCGGCAACGCGCCGAGCAACATCACCAAGCCCAGCCAGCAGGCCATCGGGCGAACAGTTCGTCGAGATTCTGGAGTGTTCATTTGTCGGAAATATGTTCATTCGCGCTGACGCAGCGGTAAAGAACGGAATGAGAACAGGCGCCCGAGTTCTTGGGTGAGTGAAGCATGACCCATTCACGCACGGGAAGCGGAAGGCACCAACGGTTCAGCCTGAGAATACCGCTCGCGCTTGCGACGTGATGGCCAGCACGGCCGGGTGCGTCAGTTTGCGTTCGGCGCTGATGGCGTGGAATCGCTGGCGGCATTCCTCGGTGCGCCCGATGATTTGGAAGCCGTAGCGTGTGACCGCTTCTTTGACCACCAGGGTCGGCACGGCGAAAAACCCCAGCCCGTCCACCGCCGCCACTTTCATCAGGGCCGCGTCATCGAACTCCGCGACCAGGCGCGGGCGAATCTCTTCAGCTTGAAACCATTTCTCCAGCGATTGGCGCAGGACAGTGCTGCCCGCGGGCAGGAGAGCCGGCGCATCGTTCAGTGATTTGGGAAACTTGCGCTTGAGGGTGGCAGCCAGTTTAGGCTCGGCGCAGAAGGCCACGCCACATTCGCCGAGAAAGTGGTTGAAGACTTTGATGGGCAGCGAACTGGGCGCGGGTTCGTCGGCCAGCACAATGTCCAGCCGGTGGGCGGCCAGTTGGCCAAGCAGGTCGGCCGCTTTGCCTTCGAGGCAAACCGCTTGGATGGGCTGTTCCAGTTTGAAGATGGGTTTGATGATTTCGTAGCTCATCAACTTGGGCAGCGAGTCGGTGATGCCGATGTGAACGCGCACCGGGCGCGCGCCGGGCTGTTGCCGGGTGGCGTCGAGGAGTTCCTGCCCCAGGGAAAAAATCGCCTCGGCGTAACTGAATACGCGCTGGCCAGCCTCGGTCAGCGCCAGGGCGCGTCCGCCGCGCCGAAACAGTTTTTCCTCCAGCACGCCTTCGAGCGCCGCAATCTGCGCGCTGATGGTGGGCTGGGAGACGTGCAGTTTTTCCGCCGCCTTGCGCAGGCCGCCTTCCTTGGCCACGACCCAGAAGTATCGGAGGTGATGGTAGTTCAGAAATTCCACGCGAGCAGGGTATTCGCTTTAACCTAAGAGTCCATTCCAAAAGTCGTAATGGGCTAAGGGCGATGCCACCTCTACTTTGGCGCCATGACAACTACGAGAAAGACCTGATATGCCATTAAATCAGTCACCGCTGGACCCGCAGTTGGCCGAGCAATTAGAGCAAGCCGCCAAGATGGTCGTCCGACTCCTGCCCAAACTCCTGCCCATCGCGGCGGTCGTCATTTTGGCGCTCTGGCTGGGTTCCGGCGTTTACTCCGTCACTCCAGGGCACGTCGGGGTGGTGCGCACCTTCGGCAAGGAAACCGCCCGCACCCAGCCGGGGTTGAACTTCTGCTTTCCCTGGCCGTTCCAGCGGGCGGACGTGGTGAGCGTGGAGCAAATCCGCCGCATTGAAGTGGGCTTTCGCGGCCCGCAACGCGTCCATGAAGAAGCGTTGATGCTCACCGGCGACGAAAACATCGTCGAGGCCCAGATCGTCGTCCAATACCGCGTGGCCGACCCTTCCAAATTCCTCTTCCGCCTGCGCGAGCCGGAAGTCGCGCTCGGCGCGGCCACCGAGGTGGC
>CAMCCU010000576.1 GCA_945872975.1 Pedosphaera parvula Ellin514 | reverse complement strand
GACCTCGCCATTCTCAGCCTTTGTCTTGATTTCCTCGAACGATTTGCGGTCAGCCTCAGTTTGTTGCGCGGGGAGACTAATCACGACTGCCAAGAGCAGAAAAAGCGTGCTTGTCATTCGGTGTACCTTCATGCGGAAAGATTAGTTGTCGCCTCAACGCTGTTATTTCTTTTTCAGTTTCCTACCGCCTTCCAAGTATTCATTGATCAGTTTGACGTGCCTGTTCAATTCGCTCCAAGCAAAATCCATAGTGTATTTTAACCAGCGTTCTTCCGTTAGCGCGTCTTGGCTCCCCATCTCAGTGCTGTCGAACTTAGGAGCAACACTTTTTCCCGGCTGGGTTAGGAAAACAAACTCTTCAGGTATTTCACCCAGCTTCCCTGGCTTGGACAAGAACTGGAACATGGAAATTGATCGGTCAACCTCCTCCTGAGTGTATGTGTCGTTTGGGAAATATGAAGGGTGGGCAGGCAAGTAGTAGGTGACTTTCACTTTGAATGTTTTGTGACACTGCGTGGGTGGGTGGGTGGTTACTGTGCGCTCAAATGCAGAGTCAATGATTCAGGCAGTGCTTGCCGGAGATTAGACATTTGCAGCTCTTCCCGTCGAGTCACCCAATCGCTCCACGCCTTGCGCGCCCATGCGGTCGGCGAGGCTGAGGAGGAGGTTACTCATCGGGACAGCCGCGGTGTTTCACAAACCGACCGGGTGTGAGCGTGCCGCTGCCACAGGCGATCATCGAGTGGTGCCGCCTTAACTCGCCATCACGTTGATCTCAACAGGCTCGACGTTGATTCCGTTCTTCCCGAGCCACTTGATGGCGGCGGCGATCTCGGCGCCTTTGCCATCCAGTTCGAGACACACGATGCCGATCTCCTCGGTCACGCTCGCCTGACGGATGTTCGTCACCACTTTGAACTTCTGGCCGAGCTCCCACAGGATGGGGCGCGTGATCTTCTGCGGCGGATACATCAGCCAGACCCGCTTCTTCTCCTGGCCGTTGGAGGCCTTGGCCTTCGCGGACGCCGGTTTCTTTTTGGCTTTGGTGGCCATGATGTCTTGATCGGTTTCGGGTGAACTAACCGCCGGCAATCGCCGGGATGATGCTGATCTCGTCGCCGTCCTTCACCGGGGTGTCCTGGTTCTGGAGGAAGCGGATGTCCTCTTCGTTCACATAGACGTTCACGAAGCGACGCACGCCGCCGTTCTCGTCGAGCAGGCGTTCCTTGATGCCAGGAAAGCGGGCCTGAAGCTCGGCGATGGTGCCGGCGATGGTGCCGGGATTCACCTCGACGACTTCCTCGTCATTGGTGAGCTTCCGCAAAGGGGTCGGGATTCTTACTTTTGCTGCCATAAATTTCCGTTCAAATCAGTTGGTGGACGGTTCGCCTCAAGAGCTTCAGGCGTTGACCGGTGATTGCTTCTCCGCCGCCAGCAGGGCTTCAAACTCGCGCAGGCTCGGCTTGATTTCGCGCGGCTGACCGCAATGGCCCATGACCGCATCGAGTGTCTTTAGGCCGTTGCCGGTGATGCAGAGAACGGCGGAATCCTTTGCGGGAATCTTGCCACTGGCAATGAGTTTCTTGGCGACGCCGACCGTGACGCCGCCTGCCGTCTCCGCGAAGATGCCTTCGCATTCGGCGAGCAGCTTGATGGCGTCGCGAATCTCGTCGTCGGTCACATCTTCCGCGTGGCCGTGGGATTCCTTCATCACCTTCAGCGAATAGAAGCCGTCCGCCGGCGTGCCGATGGCGAGGGACTTCGCGATGGTGTTCGGCTTGACCGGCTTGAAGAAATCGAGCCCCGCCTTCTGCGCCTGGGAGATGGGATTGCAGCCCGTCGCCTGCGCGCCGTGCATGTGCCACGGCGTTTCCGTGACGAGGCCGAGCTTCGACATTTCCTGGTAGGACTTGTGAATCTTCGTGAGCAGAGAGCCGGACGCCATCGGCACCACGGTGTGCTGCGGCAGACGCCAGCCGAGCTGTTCCATGATCTCGAAGCCCATGCTCTTGGAACCTTCCGCGTAATACGGGCGCATGTTCACGTTCACAAAGGCCCAGCCGTACTTGCCCGCGATCTCCGCGCAGAGCCGGTTCACTTCGTCGTAGTGACCCTTGATGCTGATGACCTGCGCGCCGTAGATGAGCGAGTTGACGATCTTGCCCTGCTCGAGATCGGAAGGGATGAACACGTAGGCCTTCAATCCGGCGGCCGCGGCGTTGGCGGCGACGGAATTCGCGAGGTTGCCCGTGGAGGCGCAGGCCACGGTGGTGAAGCCCAGTTCCTTCGCGCGGCTCAAGGCGACGCTGACGACGCGATCCTTGAAGGAGAGCGTCGGGTAATTCACCGCGTCGTTCTTGATCCAGAGCTCGCGGATGCCCAGCGCCTTGGCGAGCCGGTCCGCCTTGATGAGCGGCGTGAAGCCGACTTGGGTTCCGACGGTCGGATCTTCCGCGACCGGCAGCAGCTCGCGGTAACGCCACATCGTGTTGGGACGGGATTCGATGGTGGCGCGCGTGAGGGACTTCTTGATGAGCGCGTAGTCGTAAACCACTTCGAGCGGGCCGAAATCGAATTCGCAAACGTGCGTGGCGGCGAGCGGATATTCCCGGCCGCACTCGCGGCACTTGAGGGCCTTCATGAAACCAGCGTTGCTCTGCATACGTTTTTCCATTTAACAGTTGTTGTGGGCTCGTCGCCCTTTCCGGGCAACAAAAAACCCCTTCCCACCGGACGAGAAGAGGTCAGACAACTGTGCGCTCTCTTCCCATCTTTCCCCGAATCGCCGTCGATCCGAGCTGGAATTGGCACCTGGTCGTCGCAGACGCGCTGCGACCGGTTGCCGTGGTTTCACAGGGCCAGTCCCTCAACCACTCGCGATGAGACCATTGATGACGCATCAACGGATGCGGATAGATTGATTGATGGCGATGTGAGTGTCAAATGGATTATCGCCACGGTTCCAACCGACGAGGCGTCCGCAACTCACGGCTGGGCCGGGAGCACCAGGCGGTAGTAGCGGTTGGTCGTTCCGGTCGGATCGGGGATGGATTCCACGCGGTTGGTCGGTCGCGCTACGAGTCGGACGAGGTTGTTCCAGGAGCCGGCGGCCAGGGAGTCGCTGAACTGGACGGAGTAGGTGCGGTTTGAAACGGCGGCAACTAACAGCGTCGTCTGGTTCGCCACCGTCGATTGATCGATGCGCAGATAGCTCTGCGAATCGATGGGATCGGTTCCGGCCAGGTACTCGTCCCGGTTGCGCATGCCGTCGAGGTCGAGGTCGCCCTGGGCGTCAGCGAGATTGTTGGGGTCGAGTCCGAGCCCCTGTTCGATGACGTCGGGGATGCCGTCGCGGTCGGTGTCCGCCAGCACGGTGATGTTGAACGTGGTGGTGACGCCCGGCGCCCGGTTGGCGTCGTTGTAGATCACGACGCGCATCTGGAAATTGCTCGCCACGATATTGTTCGTGAGGTTCAGGAGCGCGGTGGCCGTGTTCAGCGTGATGAAGTTGCTCCGGTAGTTGCCGAAGTTCGTGTTGATGACG
>CAMCCU010000575.1 GCA_945872975.1 Pedosphaera parvula Ellin514 | reverse complement strand
GACCTGAACTTCAAATACATGGCCGAGGGCAAAGGCGCGACCGTCACCGCCCGCTTCGGCCCCGACGGCATCACGATCTGCGACCCGAACCGCGCGGGGGATGGCGCGGACAAGGTGTTTCAACGGATTTATGAGAAGCCGATTTGAATGGTCGGTGCCGATTGGCCATAAGGTTCAGGAACGCACACAATCAACTCCGCTTAGTCCGAACGTCGATTGCACCTCAGGGCATTGGGATGCGGCCGATATGGCAAGAGACACCTAATCTAATCACCTGCTTCCACCTTCAGGTCCCGACCTCAATTCTGTTCCAATACGGTTGTCTAACAAACATTTTATGAAGAACAATCGATTAATCTCTCTTCAAATGAGCATGGCCGCCGCCTTTGCAATCACCGTTATCGGCACGGCGGCATTCATTGGCGCAACCACTTTCTTCGCAGCGCGTTCCTTTATCCGCGAAAGCACCCGACTTCGGTTGAAAGACATTGCCACACTGGCGGCGATGCAGGTGAATGTTGCGGAAGCTTCCAGAATTCATGTGCGCGAAGACGAGAAGCTACCCGAGTATATGAGGTTGAAGGCCTACCTTGAGCGGGTGAGGCAGATCAACCCGGAACTCCGCTTCGCCTACCTATATCGCGTTGATAATTCAGGAAATGTGTTCTGCGTCGTGGAAAATGAACCCATGGATTCACCGGACATGAGCCATGCAGGAGACCCGTATCCCGATGCCACTCCACTCACACGCAAGGTTTACAAAGCAGGTGCCAAGGCCGAAGCAGAGCAAGATTTCTGGACTGACCAATGGGGCGTCTACCTGTCATCCTATATTCCCGTGCTGGATGCCTCGGGCAAAGTGGAGTGCGGGCTGGGCATCGATATGTCGGCCAAGGCCGTTCTCGATTTTGAGCGCCGTTTTCTTTATTCTCTTATCGGCCTCGGGGTGTTCACCGCCGTGATCGTTCTTTTCGCCAGCCTGTGGTATTCCCGGCGGATCAGCCGACCACTCCTTTTACTCGCTGATGACTTGGGCCGCGTCCAAAGACTTGAGTTGGATACCAACATCGATATTCACTCCTCGGTTAAGGAAGTCGTCCTGATGCGCGAGGCAATCCAGAAAATGAAGAGCAGCCTACGCTCCTTCCGTAAATACGTGCCCGCCGACCTTGTCGCCGACCTCATGGCTCTCGGCCAAGAGGCTCGCTTAAGCGCGGAAAAGCGCGAAATCACAATTCTTTTCACAGACATTCAGGACTTTACCACGATTTCGGAGAAAACGTCGCCCGAGCTACTCGTGGAAAGCCTCTCTGTCTATTTCGACAGGCTGACGCGATCCATCGTAGATGGCAAAGGCACCGTGGACAAATACATCGGGGATGGAATTATGGCCTTCTGGGGAGCCCCTCGCCAGCTATCAGACCACGCTGTGCAGGCGTGTCTGACTGCCATCAAGTGCCGCGACCACTCAAGGTGTCTCGCCGAAGAGCAACGGAAAGCAGGCAAGGTGCCGATGCTCACCCGTATCGGCCTGAATACCGGCGTGGCCATTATTGGGAACATCGGCTACGACGAACGGCTGAACTATACAGCGATGGGCGACATGGTGAATCTTGGCAGCCGGCTTGAGGCGCTGAACAAATATTACGGAACGCAGATCCTCATTAGCGATAGCACTTGGAAGCTCGCAAAAGATTCCATCGAAACGCGTTTTATCGACATTGTCTCAGTCAAGGGAAGCTCTATCCCTGTGCGAATCTACGAGGTGATTTGCGGACGCGGCGACCTAACCAGTGAGCAGGCTATTCTCGTCGCCGATTATGAGCGGGCCATGGAACTCTACCTCGCACGGAGGTTCAAAGACGCTATCGAAGTCCTCGATCATCTCGCGCACACCCATGCGGACGATTGCCCGGTTTCCCTCATGCTGGAACGCAATCGCACATTCCTCGACAACCCGCCCCCGGCTGAATGGCTGGGTGAGTTCGTTATGACCAGCAAGTAGTCCTTGATCGCACACCGCTCAACTCACGGTAATGGTAGAACGCCAGCGTCTGCTACGATAAGTGCAACCAGCGGGCGGATCTTGCTATCATCAGTCGTGGCCAGCCTGTATCCGACCGCCGAGGAAGCCCGCATCACCTGTGCCATCGTGGACGCCGCCGCGAAGGTGCGTGACCTGAACTTCAAATACATGGCCGAGGGCAAAGGCGCGACCGTCACCGCCCGCTTCGGCCCCGACGGCATCACCCTCTGCGATCCGAACCGCGCGGGCGAAGGCGCGGGCAAGGTGTTTCAGAAGATTTACGACAAAGCGATTTGAACGACTGTCCCCCACGCTCGTTCGGCCAAGCCGACGCGAGCTTGCGAAAGCCAAGAAGGTAGTGCTTCCCAACCGACCGTGAAGTTGCAGAATCACCGCCAACGAACCTGACGCATTAGCAGTTCTCCCTGAACTGCGGAGCGTCCAGAAAGCAAATTCTTATCAGTTTATGAAAGCTACCAAAGCCAACCTGCTGGAGTTCTTCAGAAAGTCGCCCCACTTCTTCGTTGCCGCCTTGTGTTTGTTTCTTCCCGTGCGCTTATGGGCACTTGAGCCTGAAGAGATTTGGGAACGGGTGAGTCCGTCGGTTGTCCGCATTGAATCAACCCTTTTGAACGGCGAACAGAAGCAGGGAAGCGGCTTTATCTGCGAGATTGAAGGAAAGAAATACATTCTCTCCAACCGCCACGTTGTCCTCGGGGCAAAGGAGGTTCGTGTAGGCATTTCGGTCAAGCATCTAGTATTTGCCCCAACATACCGCATCTCGCCGGAATTGGATTTGGCGCTGATTGAAGTCCCAAAAGAGGTTCGTGCGCCCGCGTTGAAGAAGCGAATATCTGAATTACGAACCGGTGAGCGACTCTATGCTGTCGGATTTCCGCTCGGTCTGAACAAGGCCATAACCCAGGGACTTCTCAGTTCGCAAACGGAGAAAATCCTCCAGTTCGATGCCCCCATCTCCAGCGGAAGCAGCGGCGGGCCGCTGGTGGACAAAGAAGGTTTGGTGATTGGTATCGTGACTGCGGCATCAACCAGCTCTGCGAACCAAATCGCGCAGAATCTCAACTTTGCCATCAAGACGACAGTCATTCCTAAGCTCGAACTGTTTCGTGATCCGATCATCAGCTTCTACGACGCGTGGCGCGAACTCGTGGGCGCCGAGAGCGCTCTCATTGACGGCCTGAAAGATCAGTCGGTGTTCGAAGTTTGCGATTATCTGCAACGGGAGCTTGCAGCAGCCGTTTATCAGGCTGATGCCAAGCTCAGTCCTGATCCGGTTCGTGAATTTAATGAATTGCAGGCGGATTGCCTCAGAGAGTTAGAGCCTGTCTGAAAATTGGCGTGGGACGGATTGGTGGGGTAAATCCCACAGGCAATGCGCTGGGACGGCGAAACAATGTGGTTCCTCGCTACTTTCCATGGCTGCATAGAGAAGGTATGTTGAGCTTACCGGCGACGAAGTAGAGCATGGCGGTCATATACTCGCGGCTGCGATAGCCTCGGGCTTTGCGTTTGACCGCGCTGAAC
>CAMCCU010000574.1 GCA_945872975.1 Pedosphaera parvula Ellin514 | reverse complement strand
CAAATCACCGTCCGCACCACGGTGCCAGACACTTTGACCCTGCGTGGTATCTCGACGATTGGCGCCCGCCGGTTTGCGCTCGTGAATGATCGCACGCTGGACAAGGGCGAGGCCGCCAAGGTGCGGGTCGGCACGTCCAATGTCGTCGTGCGCTGCATCGAGATCCGTGACGCCTCCGTGCTGCTCGAAGTTGGCGACGACAAGAAATCTCTCCAGCTCTTCCTGTCACCCGCCGCGACGAAGAAGTGAGGTCAGGCTCTGTTCCCGCAGCCAGTCCTTTCCTCTAGTCTGAAGCGCTGCTAGAAAAAGTCCGCTTTGAACAAAGTGCCAACCACATCTACCGCGAGCTCAGGCGTCGTGATGCGATGTCTTGGGCTGATGTTGTTGCTTCTATGGACGCGCGTCTGCGGCGCTCACACGCCGAGCGAGACTTATCTCGCGGTCCGATTGGAGGCGACCAATCTCGTCATGCGCTGGGATGTGGCCTTGCGCGATCTGCATCAAGGCATGGGGCTGGATCCGCGCGACGTTCCATCGGTCCGCCCGGAGGAATTGCAGCGGCGCGAAGAGGCGCTGGCGCTGGATGTGGCGGCCGCACTGGAGATCCGCGCGAACAGTAATCTGGTGAAGCTGGTGGTGACCGACTACACCACGCTGCCGCTGAACGGCGTCGATTACGCGCGTCTGATCTTTGCGGCGGGAGGATTGGCCAACCGGCTGGAGGTGATCGAGATCAACGCCGCCGCCGTCTTTCGCGTGGACACGAACATGCACGGCCTGTTGCGGCTCGAACATGCAGGGCGCGTGGACGCGGTGGCGTTCAATCGCGAGCGTCCGGCACATCAGTTCAGGCTGGTAGGAGGCGAGGGGCGTCTGGACCGATGGCTGACGTTCATCTGGGAAGGCGTGTGGCACATCTGGATTGGGTTCGATCACATCCTGTTTCTGATCGCGCTGCTGCTGCCCGCCGTGCTGGTCCGCGAGAAGGATCGCTGGCGCGGCGTGGACAGTTTCCGGGCGGCCTTGATGAACGTGCTGAAGATCGTGACGGCGTTTACCGTCGCGCATTCCATCACGCTGAGTCTGGCGGCGATGGGTGTGGTGAGCCTGCCGTCGCGGCTCGTCGAGTCGGTCATCGCGGCGTCCGTGGCGCTGGCGGCAGCGAACAATCTATGGCCCATTTCACGCGGCAAAGGCTGGATGGTGGCGGGCGGGTTCGGCCTGATCCACGGCTTTGGCTTCGCGTCGGTGCTGGGCGATCTGGGCTTGGAAAGCGGCAGCCTCGCGGTGGCGTTGGTCGGTTTTAATATTGGCGTGGAGCTGGGCCAACTGGCGATTGTGGCGGTGTTCCTCCCGTGGGCCTTCTGGCTGAGGAAGACTTCCTTTTATCAGACGGCCATCTTCAAGTTCGGCTCTGCGCTCGTGATCCTGATTGCGACGGTCTGGATGGCCGAACGAATCTTCGGCCTGACTATCTGAGGCAAAGCATTGGGAAGTGCACTCCGGCGCTACCGTCGATCCGCTCCACTTCGTTGCGGAAGCCAATGCGAAGGATGAACGAGCCGCTGCGGTTCAATACACCAGCACCAGCACGGCTGCCTGCTCCGCTGATTTCACTACGCCCTTGAACTTCCGCTCTTTCGATTCGAGTTCCTTGGGTTTGGCGACTACTTCCCAGACGCACTCCAGAAAGCTTAGGAGGTAACTGCTCTTCACAGCGTAGTTCAAATTCTCCGGCAACGCGCCGCTGGTGGAGAGCGCTGCTGGAGATACCGGGCTTCATCCTGCGCGCCGGACAGCGACTCGATCTCGCTCTTGGCCAACTTGGGCGCGAACCTTGCAGGTGACTTTCCTGTGCCATCCATCAGCCTTTTCACCGTATACGCCACATGCCGATCGGTGCTTTTTGCGCTCGTCCGCGAATACCACCAGGTTGCTGAAATCCAATCGCCAGATGGTTCCCGTCAGGAGTCAACGCAATCGAAGAGATGTAATTTCTGGATTCAACTGTTCCGAGCCTGCAGCCCGCTGCCGTATCCCAGACTTCCACCCGTTCGTTCCGGCCAAACCCATACCAAAGGAGCCATACGGCGACCCTCCGGCCATCCGCAGAAAACGAGGCATTGCGATTAACATTGTGATCAAATTCCGAAGATAACTTTGCCTGCCCGGTGGAAATATCCCAAGTCCACACGCTTCCATTTTGAGAGTTCTCGCCGGCAATGACCGCCGTCAGCATCGTTCCAGCAGCGTTGAAGCTGCTCCCAACGACCCACCCGGAAGGAGGGCCTTTCAGCGTGCGAATCAGTTTGCCGGTTTCCACATCCATCAAGTGAATCAGATTGCCCTCGCCGCTGGCCAAGAGTTTGCCATCCGGGGAAAAGCATAACGACGATACCAATGGCCGCGGATAAGTCGCTTGAAGCGTCAAGTCGGGATTACGCCAAATCTTGATGTCGGTGTTCCCGCCATTGTTTGTCAGGCAGGTCGCCGTGGCGAGTTTCGTGCCGTCCGGCGAGAAGGTTAACGCATAAGAGCATTGCTCAATTTGTGCGGCACGCGAACTGCGACCGGGATTCCAAAGTTCCAACCCGTAAGCAACTGATCCAATCTCTCGCTGCTTCGTCGAAAGTGCCAAGAGCCTGCCGTCAGGCGAAATAGCTGCGGTCGTCGAAGGCTTACCAGTGGGAAGCTGGAGCTTGAGCGTTCCCGTGTCCGGGTTCCAAACACGGATGGAGTCTTTGCCGCCGCTAAAGAGCTTCTTGCCATCGGCACTGAAGATCAGCGGGTCGACCGAGTCTGGTTGCGCCGGCCATTGCCGTTCCTGTTGAATTCCGCATCCAGTTGTTCCGAGTAGAACGGCCAGCGCCGAAATTAGGCTTTTCATCAGGCCGTGGACGCGAGCGAGTTCAACGAGATATGCATCGGAGATGGGGTTGGCGGCAAATGTAGTTTGAGCTTCCAGCCACAGGCGAGCAGGAAGTTCACGTCCAGTAGATGGCTCATGGGAAGTTCGCGAGGATTGCCTTGACGGCGTCAGAATTCGTCGGCTGTGCGCTGTGCGGGGCCACGAGAACTTTGCGGCCATTTTCCTCGACCAGCTTGGCGTGGCCAGTGACATCCGGCTCCAGCACCAGTTTGCCACCTTCCAGAGTCAACAGAACCTTGTCGCCCGGATGCAGGTGGAGTGCTTTGCGAAACAGATCCGGGATGGTTACCTGTCCATCGGAAGTCAGCGTTGCCGTGCTCATCGCTGGACTGTCGCCGAATCAACGACGGCCTTCAACCGCGATGTACCGTCAGACGGTGACGGGGAATGCGATTGCAGTCAGACGGTCTTCACCCCACCCGTCGAATCACCCAATCGCTCCACGCCTTGCGCGCCCATGCTGAGGAGAAGGTTGCTCATCGGGACGCCGCGGTGTTTCACAAACCGACCGGGTGTGAGCGTGCCGCTGCCACAGGCGATCATCGAGTTGTGCCGCCTAACTCGCCATCACGTTGATCTCAACAGGCTCGACGTTGATTCCGTTCCTCCCGAGCCACTTGATGGCGGCGGCGATCTCCGCGCC
>CAMCCU010000573.1 GCA_945872975.1 Pedosphaera parvula Ellin514 | reverse complement strand
ATCTGGTATGACTCCGGCACATCGCAATCCGTCTCCGGCGCGATTGCCGGCGACACGGTTTGGACCGCTGCCAGCGGCCCGTATCAAGTCACGGCGAACCTCACCGTGAACTCCGGCGCGACGCTCACGATCCAGCCCGGCACCACGGTCTATGTCAGTCCCGGTGTCAATCTTGTCGTCGCGAACGGCGGCCGCCTGCTCGCCGAAGGCACCGACACCGCGCGCATCCGTTTCAGCCCGGCACCCGGTGCCGCGACCTGGGGCGGCCTCACCATCAACGGCAGCGCGAACTCGCCCGAGTCCCGCATCGCCTACACGCACTTCGATGGAAACGCGGACACCGCCATTGAAGTCGCGGACGGCACCGCGTTCCTCGATCACCTGAGCTTCGGCAACACCGCGCGCCAATACCTCTCGCTCGATCGTGCATCGTTCGTCGTCCAGAACTGTTTCTTCCCGACCACCACGGGGAGCTTCGAGCCGGTCCACGGCACGGGCGGCATCAAGGCGGGCGGGCGCGGCATTCTCACGCGCAACTTCTGGGGCAAGGTCCGCGGCTACAACGACGCGTTTGACTTCACCGGCGGCAACCGCCCGGGCCCGGTCCTCCAGGTCATCAACAACGTCTTCCTGGGCAGCGACGACGACCTGCTCGACTTCGATAGCACGGATGCGTGGGTCGAGGGGAACATCTTCCTGCACACGCATCGCAATGGATCGCCGGACTCCGCCAGCGCCATCAGCGGCGGCGCGGACAACGCCGACACCTCGCAGATCACCGCCGTCGGTAACCTTTTCTTCGACATCGATCACGCGGCCAACGCGAAGCAGGGTAATTTCTACACGCTGGTGAACAACACCATCGTCCACCAGACGAAGATCGGCAGCCAGGACACGAACACCGCCGTCGTCATCCTTGCCGACATGAACGAGCAGGGCAACTTCACCGCCGAGGGCGCGGGAATGTACCTCGAAGGAAACATCATCTACGACGCTGAGAACCTGACTCGTCACGTCACCGCGGCGCTCGTCACCTACACGAACAACATCATCCACCAGCTCACAGGCACGCCGTGGACCGGCCTCGGCGGCGGGAACAGCACCGCTGATCCGTTGCTCAAGAAGATCCCGTCCTTCGCGGAGACGACGAACTTCAACTCGTGGGCTGCGGCGCAGGTCATGTGGGATTACTTCAGCCTCCAGTCCGGCTCGCCCGCCCGCAACGCCGGTCCCTCCGGACGCGATCAGGGCGGCGTCATTCCGATCGGCATCTCCATCACGGGTGAACCCGCCGAGATTACCTCGCTCAATTCCGCCACGCTCTTCGTCGGTGTGAACCGGGCGGAGTCCGCCGTCCCCCCGTTCAACGGCATTCCGACGGCGGGATTCCCCAACGGCTCGGGCTACACTCATTACCAATGGCGCTTGGACGGCGGCGCGTGGAGCGCGGAAACGCCCACTGCGAATCCGATCACCTTGACCGCGCTCGCCAATGGCCCGCACTTCGTCGAGGTCATCGGTAAACGCGATGCGAACTTCTATCAGGATGACGCCGCCTTCAGCGCGGACGCGGTCATCACTATCTCGCGCACCTGGACGGTGAACACCGCTGGCTCACCGCTGCGCCTGAACGAAATCCTCGCCTCCAATTCCGGCGCGCTCATCCACGTTGGCACCACGCCCGACGCCATCGAGCTCTTCAACGAAAGCGACACCGCTATCAACCTCGCGGGCGTCCGCCTCACTGATGACATCAACACGCCGGACAAGTTCCTCTTCCCGGCGGGCGCGAGCATTCCGGCGCGCGGCTACCTCACTGTCTTCGCCAACAACGCGGACGGCACGCCCGGCTATCACACCGGCTTCACGATCTCGCAAAATGGTCAGTCGCTCTACCTCCTCGACTCCGGTGCGCGCGGCGGTGCGTTGCTCGATTCGGTTACCTTCGGCCTCCAGGTGGCGAATCTCTCCATCGGTCGACTCGGCGATGGCGCGTGGAAGCTGGCTTCGCCCACCTTCGGCGCGGCGAATCGCGAGGCGCGCCTCGGCAGCCCGCTCGGATTGCGCATCAACGAATGGCTCGCCATCGCGACCACGCCGTTCAGCGATGACTTCGTGGAACTCTACAATCCCGGCGCGCTTCCGGTCGCGCTCGGTGGTTTGTTCCTCAGCGACGAAATCATCGGCAAGCCCGATCGCCACCAGATGCCCGCGCTCAGCTTTATCGGCGGCTTCGGTTTCCAACGCCTCATCGCCGACGGCAACAAGAGCGCCGGTGCTGAACATCTGGACTTCAACCTCAACGGCGACCAGGGCGAGATCGGTCTGTTCCTCCCGAACCTCGCTGCCATCGACTGCGTCTATTACCAAGCCCAGCGCTTGAACGTCTCGCAAGGTCGCAGCCCGAACGGCGGCGGCTCGTTCGCGTTCTTCGACACACCGACGCCCGGCGCACCGAACCCGCTCATCACCGTCAATCCGCAGGGTGGCGCGCTCGTGATCAACGAAGTGCTCGCGAACAACGCCAGCGTGATCGAGGGCGGTCGCACGCCGGACTGGATCGAGCTCTACAACGGCACGACGAACACGCTGAGCCTCGCCGACTACAGCCTCACCGACGACACCTTGCAGCCGCGCCGCTTCGTCTTCCCGGCCGGCGTGACGCTTGCACCCGGCGCGTTCCTCCGCGTGCTCTGCGATAACTCTCAACTCCCCAACTCTCAACTCCTGTTGGTGAACACAAACTTCGCGCTCAAGTCCACGGGCGCTGGCGTGTATCTCTTCGACGCGCTGGCCAGCGGCGGCAGTTTGATCGCCTCCATCACCTACGGTTTGCAGACGCCGGATCTTTCCATCGGTCGCGTCCCGGACGGAACCGGCGCGTGGAGCTTGAACACGCCCACGCCGAACGCCGCGAACGCCGCCATCACCACGCTCGGCAATGTCGCCAGCCTCAAGGTCAACGAGTGGCTTGCTGATCCTGCGCCCGGCAACGATGACTGGTTCGAGATCTACAATTCGAGCGCGCTCCCCGTCGCGCTGGGCGGCCTCCATCTCACGGACGATCTGAACGCCCGCACCAAGCACGTCATCCCGGCGCTCTCCTTCCTCGGCAACGGCACGAACGCCTACCAGCGTTTCCACGCGGATGGCAACGCCAGCGCGGGCGCGGACCACGTCAGCTTCTCGCTGCGCGCTGCGGGTGAGGCGGTCGGCATCTCGACTGCGGCAGGCGTGCTGATCGATGGCTATGCGTTCCGTCTGCAAACGAGCGATGTCTCGGAAGGACGTTTCCCGGATGGCACGACGAACATCGTGCGCTTCTTCGGCACCGCTTCGCCCGGCGACTCCAACTGGCGCCAGCTCACGAACATCGTGATCAACGAAGTGCTCACGCACACCGACTCGCCGCTCGAAGACGCCGTCGAACTTCGCAACCTCACCGGCCAGCCCGTTGATGTCAGTGGCTGGTGGTTGAGCGACGACAACGGCACGCTGCGCAAATACCAGATCCCGTCGCCCACCATCGTTCCCGCAAACGGCTTCACCGTGATCTACGAAACCACCTTCACGAA
>CAMCCU010000572.1 GCA_945872975.1 Pedosphaera parvula Ellin514 | reverse complement strand
AAGCGCGGCTTGATGTAGAGCGGCGACTCGGGATTCCACATCCACTTAAACGCCGTGCTCACCGCGCCCGGCGCAGCGAGTGGAACGAAATGACTCGGCACCACCATGCCCGCGTTGCCAAACGAACAGCCGTCGCGCTGCTCGGGATTACGGTCGATGAGCGTGACGCGATGCCCGCGCCGCGCGCAGTAGTACGCGGTGGAAAGCCCGATGACGCCGCCGCCGATGATGAGGATGGATTTGGATTTTGAACTCATTTAAGGGAGGAATGAATGGCAGCGAAGCGTGCGCGAATATCTTCCGCCGGACCAATGGTCAGCCAGACATCATACTCGAACTTCAGCCCGGGCGTGATGGCGAATCGAGTGACCGGCGCGAAGTAGGAACACGAGCCGTGTTCACGTTTGCCGTCGCCGAAGCGATAGCAGGTCAGTTCATCCGCCACTGGCACGAACGCGCCCACGCCGAAATCATTCGTGTTCACGTAAGCCGCCCAATGCTCGGTGAATTTCCGCGACTCATTCGGCCAGCCCGGCTTCGAGCGATTCAATGCATCGCCTTTCCAGGCGTTCGTGCCTCCGTAAACGAGCAGGGTGTCGTATTGCGGCTCGACGAACACCGCCGGCAATTCGTGCGTCGTCTTCGGATGCACATTCGTCCCCGTGTAAGTCATGCGGAACTTCACATGCGCGACTCTGCCGGTGAGCGTGATCCACTGCTCGAAGATGACCTCCGGCAAATCCGCGCCCGTCGCCCAGTGCTTCGCCATCGTCTTCGCGTAGAGCGATGCCTTCTCCGCCTTCAACTCCAGCACCCGCGCCGGCTCGTGCTTCCATCCCCCGCCCTGCACGGGATTCCAGACCCACGGCTGCTTGTCCCACATCGAGCCGTCCTTCGCCCCGTAGTACGACTGCTGCACCAGGCGCCCGCGGTCCCAATGATTGATCACGTTCTCCCCCGTGGCACTCATCGCGAGAAATGCGATGCCCGCGCCGGAAGATCGCTTCACACCAAGACGCAGCTCGCCGTTATCGATGAAGACGAAATCGTTGGTGGAACGCTCGACGGGAGCGGCAGTGGCGGGCAAAACACCAAACACCAAGATCCAAAACCCAAAGAAGCTCCAAACCACAAACTCCAAAGAACGCTTCGTCCGCAATGAGACCCTGGTGTTTGAAGCTTGGATCTTGGTGTTTAGTTGGAGCTTGGAGCTTGGTGTCTGGTGTTTCATTTCCCTTGTGCCGATGGTTTCTCCAACCGCCGCTCAGGCTTCATCTGCTTCAACAACTCCGGCGTCGGTCCGCCACCAACTTGTTTCCAATACAGTTCCTTCATCGGATTGATGCGCGGCCCTTCCGCCGTCTCGTTCACCAGCATCGGCTGCACATCCTTCCACCACACGTCGTAACTCCCGGCTAGCGACGCGACCACCGTCGGATTCGCCGGTGCCACGTCCGTCTTCTCGCCGGGGTCCGCCTGCACATCGAACAACTGCCACTTCGGCTCGCGCCCGCCATCGGGCGACACCAGATGCCACCGAGTGTTGCGCACGCTGCACGCCTTGAATTTCCAATCCTCGCGCGTCTCAGGTTTTCCGTCCTTCGCCCAGCGCCCGACATGCGTGATCAAGACACGGTCCGGCATCAGTGTCGTCGGATTCTCCAGCAACGGAACCAGGCTCCGCCCCTCCACCTGCCGCTGAACCTTTCGCGAAGACTTCGCACCGGCCAGCTCAGCGAGCGTCGGGAAGAAATCCACGTGCGCACTGAGCGCCGTCGCATCTCCCGGAGCGATGCGTCCCGGCCAGCGCCAGAATGACGCCGCGCGCGTGCCACCGATCCACGGCGTGCCCTTCTTGCCGCGCATGCCCGCGTTGTAGCCCGCCAGCACGCCACCGTCGGTGCCGTTGTCGTTCATGAAGATGACCAGCGTGTCCCGCTCGATGCCCCACTCGCCAAGCTTCGCGAGCAAGCGCCCCACGTTGTCGTCGATGTTCGCAATCATCCCGAAGAACTTCGCCGCGTTCGTATTCGCGACCTTGCCGGCGTAACGCGCCTCGTCTTCCGGCCGCACCTGCAACGGCACGTGCGGCGCGTTCAATGCGATCCACGCAAGGAACGGTTGTTTGCCTTTCACCGCTTCGATCCACTTCGTCGCCTGCCCGAAGAAGACATCCGTGCAATAGCCTTCCGTGCGCACGAAACGTCCGTTGTGCAGGATGGCCGGATTGAAATACGTGTTCCCTGGCGCGTCGCCACAGGAGCCGGGAAAGGTCTGCCCGATGCCGCCTGCGCCGTGGATGAACATCTCGTCGAAGCCGCGCCGGCTCGGCCAATACTTCGGCTCATCGCCGAGATGCCACTTGCCGAAGATGCCCGTGCGATAGCCGGCCTTCTGCAACACCTCCGCCAGCGTGGTCGCCTTCAACGTCAGACGCTCACGCTCAAAGATGGTGTGCGTGACACCGTTCTTGAACTCGTGCCGCCCCGTTAGCAACGCGCTCCGCGTCGGCGCGCACGTGGGGCTCACGTGGAAATCCGTGAACCTCACGCCCTCGCGATGGAGCCGGTCGAGGTTCGGTGTCTGGAGAATGGGATTACCGTGCGCCGAGATGTCGCCATAGCCCTGATCGTCCGTGAGGATGAAGATGATGTTCGGGCGGGAACCGGAAAGCGGCGAAGCCGTGGCAGAATGACCAAGGCTCAATGACCAAGGCCCAAGGAAGCACCCGACGAAAATCAGCAAACTCAGAACCTGCTGACAATTGTTGCGTCGTCGATCAAATGATCCGCCCTCACCCCGCTTCAAACATTCTTCGGCGTTGGGCATTGGGCATTGGTCATTCACGACCCAATCCCCCAGCAAAACGGATCCTTCTCATCCAGCAGCAGCGTCGCCTCCGCGTTCACGAACGCCGTGCCCGTGATGATCGGCACCACTTCGCCCTTCTCGCGATTCACCCACTTGAAGCGCCCGGTAAAGGCACTCCCAATGATGCTCTCCTGCACCCACGCGTGACCTTCCGCGAGCTTTCCGTCCGCCGCGAGACACGCCAGCTTCGCGCTCGTGCCGGTGCCGCAGGGCGAACGATCGTAGGCTTTGCCGGGGCACAGGACGAAGTTCCGCGAATGTCCGCCCTTCGACTGCGGCGGACCGAACAACTCGACGTGATCCACTTCGGGAAAACCCTGCGCGTTCACCGCCTGCCGGATGCGCCAGCTCAAGTCCGTGAGCCGCTCGACGTTCTTCAGCGCCAGCTCCTCGCCGTGTTCCTCGACGAGGAGGAACCAGTTCCCGCCCCACGCCACGTCGCCACGAATCTTGCCCGCGCCCGGAACGTCCACCACAGCACCCTTCACCTTGCGATAGCTCGGCACGTTGCTGACCGACACCGAACCGTCGTCGTGCAACGTCGCCGTCACCACGCCCACGCACGTTTCGATGCGATGCTCGCCCGGACGGATGCGTCCCAGATGCGCCAGCGTGACCACGAGACCAATCGTCCCGTGCCCGCACATCTGGAGCGGCCCGACGTTGTTGAAGAAGATCACGCCGGTGACGCACGACTTGTCCGCCGGCTCCACGAGCATCGCG
>CAMCCU010000571.1 GCA_945872975.1 Pedosphaera parvula Ellin514 | reverse complement strand
GCGGCGCGGATGTCGTCGAGTTGCTGGCGGACGTGTTGTTGGAAGGGGCCGAACATGGGAGTGATGTGGTTGAGGGTGGTGTTGCGTCAGCGGGCTTCGAGAAGGGGAAGGCCAAGTTTCCAGCGAATGCCGGCGAGGCGAAGGGCGAGGGTGAGGATCATTCCTGCGGTCGTCGCGACGATCTCGCGGACGCCTATGGCGTGAAGCCCGATGTAGAGCACCGCGCCGCCCAGCGCGGCGGTGGCGTAGAGATGAATCTCGCGGCGGAAGACGAGCGGGACTTCGCCGATCAGGACATCGCGAAGGATTCCGCCCGCGACGCCGGTGATGATGCCGAGCATGATGGCCACGGAAGAGGCGAACTCCAGCGTCACGCCTTTGCGCACGCCAATCATGGTGAAGAGCGCCAGCGCGAAGGCGTCCGCGACGACGAGCACGCGCCCGGGAAGTGAACGCAGCCGGATGACAAAGAACGTGACGGGCGCGGTGACGGTGGCGTTGAGCAGATAGTCGGAGGAACGCAGCCAGACCGGCGGCAAATCTCCGACCAACAGATCCCGCACGGTGCCGCCGCCGAACGCGGTGACCAGCGCCAGCACCAGCACGCCGAACAGGTCGATTCGTTTACCACGCGCCGCCAGTACGCCGGTGATTGCCGCGACGGATATCCCGATGTGTTCCAGGATGGGTTGGAGCGTCGAGGACGGATTCATCGCGTCAGGGCAGGGGAAGTTTGATGTCCGGCAATTGACCGGTCGCGGGACGTGGGAAGGCTTCCCCGGACTTGGTGAAACCTTCGATGAACCCGCCGTGGCTCAGGAAGAACTGGCCATTCTCCACGCCCATGAAGCGATCCAGGCGATCTGATTTGCCTGTGACGTCGTGCGTGAAGCGCGCGGTGGTGAGCTCCAGCCATTGCCCGGCGTCGGTGCGGATCCATTGGTTGCCGTAAAGCGCCTTGCGCGCGATGTGCCCGTTGTTGCCACCGAAGTTTTCGCTGAAGGAATAGAGCCCGCGCAGCCAGCCGCCTTCCTTGGGCGCGCGCCAGGAGGAGATGAGCATCCACTCCTTCTTCTCGGGGTGGAACCAGTAGCCGGAGTAGATGGTAAAGGTCTGGTTCGTCGGCTGCGCGGTGACGACGAAGCGCTGTTTCTCGCCGGTCTTCCACTGGAACTTGAGATGGCTGTGACCGCCCGTGCCTTCATTGCCGAAGTCGCCGGTGTAAACATTTTCCCCTTTGCCCATGAGCTTGACGCGGTTGTCGTCCTCAACCTTCTTGCGATCCACGCCTTCGCCGCCGCTGTCCCAGACGCTGAAGATGATGCGGCGTTCCGTCGGGCTGTTCACCTGCATGCCGAAGTAGCCGCGATGCCAGCCGCAGGCCATGTAGTAAGTGTGCACGGGATCTTCCACTCCGGTCATCTCGCAGTAGAACGCGGCGACGTTGGTTCCTTTGGGCACGGGATAGCCGAGGTGAACAGAAGCGGCGTTGCGGCGGGACTTGTAGTTGAAGTGAGTGTTGTTCGTGGTGACGCCATCGAGCACGAGGGCATCGATGTCACCGGACGATTGGCCGGAGGCATTCAAGGATTCGAGGGTGAACTTCTGGTAGCCGGGCTTGGCGACCGTGAAGTTCCCGAACCTGGCCGTGACGGTGTTTGTTCCTGCACCTTTGACCACGGCGTCGTGTGACTGGTCGGCGACGGTGAGCCGAAGTTTGGAGTTGGCGTCCTGCGGCAGTCGCAATTCAACAGCTACGTTGAGTTCGCCCGGCTTCTTGAGCTCGCCAAACCAGAGGACTTTGGTCGAGGCGTCCTTCCAGCTCGTGACGCCGGATTTCGATGAAATCCGCGCGCCGCCATTATCAGGTTCCAGATACGCGGTGAACGCCGGGATACGGAGCGCGTTGTCCGCTGCGATGCCCAGAGGCGTCGAGACGATGGCTAGTAATGTTCCGGCGATGGCGATGGCAAACGTGAGAGATTTCATGTGCATGGAATGTTCGATGGATTCGAGGATGCTTTGTTTACTGCCAGTCGAGAACGACCTTGCCCGACTGGCCGCTGAGCATCGCCTGAAAGCCCTGCTCGAACTCAGTGTAGTGGAATCGATGCGTGATGACCGGTCGGATGTCCAGCCCGCTTTCGAGCATGACAGTCATCTTGTACCACGTCTCATACATCTCGCGGCCGTAGATGCCTTTTATCGTGAGCATGTTGAAGACGACCTTGTTCCAGTCGATGGCGATCTGCTCCGAGGGAATGCCGAGCATCGCGATCTTTCCGCCGTGACACATGCTGTCGATCATGTCGCGGAAGGCCGAGGGATTGCCGGACATCTCCAACCCCACGTCGAAGCCTTCCTTCATCCCGAGCTCCTTCTGCGCGTCGGCCAGGGTGCCTTTGGTGACATTGAGCCCGACCGTCGCGCCCATCTGGCGGGCGAGGTCGAGGCGGTATTCGTTCACGTCCGTGACGACGACGAATCTCGCTCCCGCGTGCTTCGCGATGGCGGCGGCCATGATGCCGATGGGACCGGCACCGGTGATGAGCACGTCCTCGCCGAGCAAATCAAACGACAGCGCGGTGTGAACGGCGTTGCCGAACGGGTCGAAGATGGCGGCAACGTCGCGATCAATATCCGGCTGATGATGCCAGACGTTCGTCATGGGAACCGAGATGTATTCCGCGAATGCGCCGGGACGATTCACGCCAATGCCCTTGGTATCCGCACAGAGATGACGCCGGCCCGCGAGACAGTTGCGGCAGCGTCCGCAGACGACGTGGCCTTCCGCGCTGACGATGTCGCCGGGGCTGAAGTCGTTCACGTTGGAACCGATCTCCACCACTTCACCGACGAACTCGTGCCCCACCGCCATGGGAACGGGGATCGTCTTCTGCGCCCAGGCGTCCCACTTGTAGATGTGCAGGTCGGTGCCGCAGATGCCGGTCTTGTGAACGCGGATGAGCACGTCGTTGATGCCGGTGGTCGGGACAGGAATTTCTTCGAGCCAGAGACCGGGTTTCGCGTGGGCTTTGACGAGGGCTTTCATGGTTTTCATGGAGTGGAGAGAGGTAATGCTCGGTTGGCGCCGGTGGGTGTTGCGATAGTGGACGGGAAGGCGTGGAATCCCGGCTTGCCATCGGCGGTCGGGCCTTGCAGGGTGTCCAGTATGTCGGATGCCATGTGCGGTATAGTAGATACCGGCGTGCGGTATGCAAGACTAGATTCCAGTATACTGGATTTCATATATGACCACGAAACGTGCTTCTGAGCGAAAGAAAGCCCCGGCCGGACCGGCTGAATCCATCAACCGCCATCTGGGGGCGCGGGTGAAACTGCTGCGCTCGGATCGCGGCTGGTCGCTGGAAGGTCTGGCCAACGCCAGCGGAGTCAGCCGCTCGATGTTGAGCCAAATCGAGCGTGAACAGGCGAATCCGACGCTCGCTGTCACCATGCGCATTGCGCAGGCGTTCGGCATGACGCTCGGTGAACTGCTGGAGGTGCCCGGCGCCAGCTCCAACGTGAACGTCATCCGCGCCAACGATCACGCGTTCCATTATCGCTCGGACAAGTTCTGCCGCGTGCGAACATT
>CAMCCU010000570.1 GCA_945872975.1 Pedosphaera parvula Ellin514 | reverse complement strand
GACGGTGAGTGTGTTCGTGCAGACGACCTGGTAGTTGCCGGCGCTGGCGGGTGAAGCCGCACTGATGACGAGGCTGTTGCTCGTGGAGCCAAGGAAAACTCCGCCCTTCTGCCACCGATACCAAACCGGTCCACCCTCGACGCCTACAGTGAACGTCACGGGATCGCCCAGAGTCACGGCCTGGCTTTGCGGTTGGTTGGTTATGACGAGGGGCGTTTCGTTCACTGCCACCAGCTTCATGCCGAACATGACGTCCGCGCTGAGCGCGCTCGATTGGTGAACTTCGACGGCCAACTGGTTTGCTCCGCGACGCAGTGCGGCAAGGTTGGTAAGTGCCACCACGTCGAGCTGTCCTTCAACGGTCGGACCGCTAAAGGTCGTGGTGGCATTGAAGCTCACTGGAACACGGACGCCGCCCACCCGTTCACCGTTCAGGTAAATCACGCAGCCGTCGTCCACCAAGTTAGTCGCGAAAAGAGTCAATCCTTCCAGACTCCCTGTGAACTGGAAGGACGTGCGGAAATAGAACGTGGTAACTGCGGGCGAGACCGTCAACGGCGTGAGACGCGGGGCATGGACTTGATACGGCGCCAACCCATCCTCGAAACCCAGCAAACCCGGCCCCGACGGCCACGCCGAGTCATCGTAGTCATTCGTGCGCCATGCGGTGCCGAGTTCCAGCCCGGTCTGGTCATACTTCCAGACGTTCGTGAACTGGATGAGCGTGGTGACTTGCTGCGCCCCGGCATTCGAAACGCCCAGCGCGGCCAGGGCGGCGGCGAACAGTGCGGTGAACCAAACGCGAAAGCGCGTCCCCATTTGTCTCCTTGTTTGCATAATGTTGTGACCTGACTTGGATTACTTCAGCGATCTTATCCCACGAGACGGCCGAAACTTCAACCCAAGAGTCAAACCGCTCCGCCTGTGCGAGACGCTGGTTCACGCAACTTATTCCGTGGATTGCGATCTCTCTGAGCAGCCCGCCATCGGAAATGAATTTTCTTCCGCGCCGCTCAGTCTTTGTGAAACACTAAAACGCATGAAAGCACCCATCATATCCCTCCTCGCGAAATCCGTCGCCCTGCTGCTGGCGATTGGCACCCTCACCGCCCACGCCGCTGATCAGCCGAAGAAGATTCTGCTCGTCACTGTGACCAAGGGCTTCCGGCACAGCTCCATTCCCACCGCGATCAAGGTCCTCGGTGACCTCGCGGAGAAGAGCAAAGCCTTCACCATCGACATCGCCTACAACGACGCGGATCTCCTGGCCAAATCCACGCCGGCGATGCTCAAGACTTACGACGGCTTCATCTTCGCCAACACCACGATGACCCTGCCGCTGGCCGACAAGCAGGCGTTCCTCGACGAGATCAAGGGCGGCAAGGCCTTCATCGGCATGCATTCCGCCAGCGACACGTTCCACGGCGAAGGCAACAAGGTCGATCCCTACATCGAGATGCTCGGGGGCGAATTCCTGACGCACGGCGCGCAGGCGGGAGTCGAGTGCCTCGTGCAGGACGGCAAGCATCCCGCCGCGAAACATTTTGGCGAAGCGTTCTGCATCGAGAAGGAAGAAATCTATCTCCTGAAAAACTACGACAAGACCAAAGTCCGCGACCTGCTGACGCTCGACAAGCATCCGAACAAGAAGAAGGAAGCCGGCCATTTCCCGATCGCCTGGTGCAAGGATTACGGCACCGGCAAAGTCTTCTACACCTCGCTCGGCCATCGCGAAGATGTGTGGGAGAACAAGGCTTACCAGGAACACATCCTCGGCGGCATCAAGTGGGCGCTCGGGCTCGTCCCCGGTGAATCCGCTCCGTTGGCCAAGTAATTCCGAACGCACTCCGACCCCAACCATCACGACATGAAAAAAGCATTATCACTTCTCGCCACGCTCGCTCTGAGCGCGACCTTCGCTTTCGCTGCGGATGAAGCCGGATTCGTCCCGCTCTTCAACGGCAAGGACACCACGGGCTGGCATCTCCGCCGCAAGGACGGCCACAACAGCTGGACCATCGACGGCAGCGTGTTGAAGAACACGGTGAACGCCGGCGAACACGGGACCGACCTCGTCACGGACAAGAAGTTCTGGAACTTCACCGTGCGCTATGAGTTCCAGGTGCCGGACAATTCGAACAGCGGCTTCTATCTGCGCGGCCGGCACGAGATTCAAATCCTCGGCGACTTCAAGGGCGGCAAAACCGCGAAGGGCGGCAACGGCGCGATCTATAATCACACTGCGCCGAGCGAGTTCGCGTCCAAGCCCGGCGGCGAATGGCAGACGGCGGAAGCCACCATCATCGGGAACAAGATCACGGTGACGCTCAACGGGAAGAAGATTCACGACAACGTGGAGTGCAACAAGGCGACCGGCTCCGAGATCGACAACAAGGTGACTGAGCCCGGCCCCATCTTCCTTCAGGGCGACCACGGCACGGTGTCGTTCCGCAAGATGCGCATCAAGGAACTACCGCAGTAAGCGGGAGCGTCCGGAAAGTTTCCAAATCGAGGGCGGGCCAATGGGCCTGCCCTTTTTGTTGGAACTCACTTTCCTCTTCGACCCAGCCGCTGATTGCCCATCTGCACGCTGCCATCGCCCAGGCCGATGCTGCCGTGGATCGGACACCGAAACACGATGGTCTGCTCCGCGCCCTTCTCGGCGATGCCCGGCTCCAGATACTCGTAGGAAACATTGCCCGGACTGAAGGTGGACCAGTCCATCGCCTTGGTCCTCGAACCATCACCGGGGCAGACCAAGACTTTGGGCGTGGCCAGCTCGTTGCTCATCGACTGGAAATCCGGCGGGAACTTCTCGCCATGGTCGTTCGACCAGATGCGGGCGGCGAAACCGATCGACTTCATGTAGCTGACGCAGGTGATTTGCTGCGCCTTGGCCTTCGCCTTCGCCAGTGCTGGAAGCAGCAGGCCTGCAAGAATCGGGAGCAGCGCCAGACTCGCGTAACCCAACACCAATCCGGCAACCGCCGGCCCGCCACCACCGAATTGCTGCGGGCTCTTGCGGGTGCGATTGAGCGCGATATGGCCGGTGATGATCGCCGGAATGCCGGTCAGGATCGAACAACCAACGAACGACATGATTCCCAGCACCATGCTGGTAATCGCCAAACCCTTTTCCGGTTTCGATCCGAGCGCTGGAGGCAATGCGCCGGGAGCGACCGGAGGCTGGAGACTGGGAGCGGCTCCCTTGGCGGCGAACGCCGGGGCGAATTCCGCAAACTGCGAGAGTGGCTTCCATTCGGCGCTTCCTTCCGCCTGCGCAGAGGTCTGGCCAGTGACGCGGCCTTCCGTTATCCATTGGCGAACCGCATCCGCACTGATCGGTCCGTATTCCTTTTGATCCGCTCCCAGTATTTTATACACGTTGATTCCTTTTTGGTTCTGTCTTTTGACCGCGCTGGCGGAAATTTGTCACGAACCATATTGCTGCGCCGTTCAAGTGACTTGCGTTCCCGATGTCGGGCGGGTTGACTTCGCGCATCAATCAGCTCGTGGATTATTTTTGATATATGGCCGGACATAGCAGATGGGCGAAGGTGAAGCACTTCAAGGGCGGCATCGACGCGAAGCGCGCGAA
>CAMCCU010000569.1 GCA_945872975.1 Pedosphaera parvula Ellin514 | reverse complement strand
ACAGCAGCCTGACGTTGAGCACGGACGTGATCGGCAGCCCCGCCTACATGTCACCGGAGCAGGCGGCAGGCGACACGAAGAACCTCACCACCGCGTCGGACATCTATGGGCTGGGCGTGATTCTCTCCGAACTGCTCACCGGCAAGCCGCCGTTTTCCGCCGAGAATGTTCCGGGCCTGCTCCGCAAGATCGTCGAGGACGATCCAGATGTATCGGGCCTGAGCGATCCAGATCTGCGCACGGTCTGCCTCAAGTGCCTGAACAAAGATCCGCAGCAACGCTATTCCTCGGCCGAAGCTCTGGCGGATGAACTGGATCGCTGGCTGCGAGGTGAACCCGTTCTCGCCCGACCGGCTTCGACCGCCGAACGCCTCGCACGCTGGGGCAAACGTCGTCCTGCTCTCGCTGCCACGCTGGCGGCGCTGCTGCTCGCGCTGGCAGCCGGCATCGTGGGCATCACCGTGCAATGGCAACGCGCGGAGGAGCATGCCTTCCATCGCGAAGTGGAGCGTTACGCCGCTGATCTCCAGGTCGCCTCCCAGGCGCTGGCGAGCCACGATCTCGGACTTGCGCGCCGCACTCTCGCGGCGCAAATCCCCGGCCCAGGCCAGCCGGACTTGCGCGGGTTTGAATGGCATCTGCTTCAGCAACTCTGCAAAGGCCAGCATCAAGCGGTGCTCACCGGCCACATTGCGACGGTCACTTGCGTCGCTCTCTCGCCGGACGGCAAGCTCGCCGCTTCCGGAGGAATGGACGCGGCGGTTCACATCTGGAACCTGGAGACCAAGCGGAGCGTGACGAACATCGGCGCGCACGGAACGGTCGTCTGGTCCGTGGCGTTCACGCCCGATGGCGAACGCGTGGTGAGCGCAGGCGCGGATGGCAAGGTGCGATTCTGGACTCGCGACGGCCGGCCCGCTGAAGCGCCGTTCGACGGACAGAACGCCGCGCTCTCCGGCGACGGATCGCGACTCGCGATCTCGATGTCCACGCCGTTCCGCTATTTCAAAGCGGATCGCGGCATCAAGGTCTGGGACTGGCGCGCGCGGCGGCTGCTGTTTGAAACCAACCTGGTCGCACGCCGCGTGGCGATGTCCGCCGACGGCCGATGGCTGGCGGCGGGCGGCGAGCGCAAGGACATCTTTGTCTGGAACCTCGACACAGGCGAAACACACAAGCTGGCGTGTGTGGATTCACCTTGGGAAATCGCGTTCTCGCCGGATGGAACCAAGCTCGCCGCCGCCGGGTTCAACATGGGGGCGCGCGTCTGGAATCTCCGGGGCGACCTGACTGCGCCGGTCGCGCTGGTGGGACATCAGTTCAAGATTTGGAGCGTCGCCTTCTCGCCGGACAGCAAACGGGTCGTCACCTGCGGTTCAGACCGGACGTTGCAGATTCGCGATCTCGACGCGCTGGATCGATCAACCGTGCTTGATGGTCACGATGATGAAGTCTGGGCCGTGACGTGGAGCCGGGACGGGAAGACGCTCGTCACGGCAAGCAAAGACATGACCTTGCATTTGTGGCCCGCGCAATCCGCCCCGCAAACGGGCGGCATTCCCAGCCGCAGGCATTGGCGTCCTCAGTTCTCCAGGAGCGGAAGGCGCATCCTGACGCTGAACGATTCGGTAAAGCACCGTTCGATGGTCGTGCTGCGCGACAGTTCAGACGGATCGGTGGTGGCCGAGTTCGACAGCCGTTGGGCGGCCGGCTTCGGAGCCAATGGTGAAGACGTGGTGCTGCTGAACGATGATGCGTCCACCCTGGATCACTGGCAGGCTTCCACGCGTTCCGTGATTCGCGGCGCCGCGCTGGAGGGGCCAATCCGATCGCGGGACGGACGTGGCTTCGCCATTTCCCAGGACGGCTCGACCCTGGTTCTGAACTACGAAAGCAACTCCATCGTGTGGAACATCGCTGATGGCAAACGGAAGGCGACTCTTCCCATGCCGCCACAGTATCCGTTGCTCGCGCAGGCATTGAGTCCGCAGGGCGATTACCTGGCTTTCACCGTGACATCGCCTTACACGATCTGGCTGCATCATCTGGCATCGGGCCGGATGTTCGCGCTCACGAAGCATACGGAAGAGGTGAAAGGGCTGGCCTTCTCGCCGGACGGCAGAACGCTGGCGAGCGCGGGCGTGGACCGCGTCATCCGGCTCTGGAACACCAGCGACGGGAGTTTGAAGGGCGAGCTGGTTCGTTACTTCGAAGAAGCCAGCGGCGTTTCCTTCTCGCCGGATGGAAGACTGCTCGCCTCGATTGGATCCAGCCAGTCCGTCAATCTCTGGCACATTCCGACACTGCGTGAAGTGATGTCCGTAACGACTCCTGCTGCGGGGGAATACGTGACTTTTTCTCCGTCAGGGGACGCCGTCGCCTACACCACGGACGCGAGCACTTTGCGGATCTTGCGGGTCACGAATCCCACAAACAGCCCTGGGCCGTAGTCGCTTGGGCGCATGGCGGACGATGCAGGTGGGTGAAACTTCGTCTTCAGGCTTTACGACCGGCGCAGTTTGACCGAAGGAATCTACTGTGCGACTGAGAAAGCAATCCACGATACGTCACAGCGACAGGCGGGAGGGAACCATCCTCCTGCGCAGCCTCGTGCTGGTGGCTGCGGGCGCGGTCGGCTGGATCTGGTGGCAAAGTGGCGACGCCACAACAAAAGGGCAGGCACGGATAACAACTCGCCTCGCTGGCATCTCCGAATCCAACGGCGCCCTGATCATCCCGGTTTCTGAGCAGTCCGGTCGCCGTTCCGAGCCGATGGTCCTGGTGCCGGTCAATCCCACCGCACCGCGACCAGTGATGCCCACCGTAACGCCGACCAACCCGATCGTGCGCCAACCCGCACCGCTCGTGTCAGCCACGGTGACGATTCGGAGCAATGCGCTGGCCGCCACGACTTCCACGAACGCCAACAAAGATCCGTTCGACGAACGCACCCTCGGCGCACAGATCGCGCTCGCCCGGCAAGGGTTCTCCTCCGGCTCCCTGGATGGCGTCAATGGTTCGCAGACGCGCGCCGCCATCCGAGCCTTCCAACAGCAGCAGCATCTGCCGGTCAACGGAACGCTCAGCGCCTCGACGCTCGCTCTGCTGACGACGGACCAACCGGTCTTCACGAACTACACGGTGACGGCGGAGGACATCGCGAGCCTTCAGCCCATCGGTCAAACGTGGCTCGCGAAATCACAGCAAAGCCAGCTCGCCCACGAAACCATTCTCGAACTCGTCTCCGAGCGGACTCGCTCGAATCCCAAGCTCGTGCGCTGGTTGAATCCTCAGGTTGACTGGAGCCATGTGGAGGCCGGGAGCGCTCTCAAGGTCGTCAACATGAGCACGCAAGCTCCCGTAACCAAAGCCGCCTTCCTCCGCATTTATCTGGCCGAGCGTAAACTTCACGCCTACGACAGCGCCACGAATCTGATTGCTCACTTTCCTTGCAGCATCGCGGCGCGCGTGGACAAGCGGCCGTTGGGCGAAGAACTCCACATCGCCGCCGTGGCACCGAATCCCAACTACACCTTCGATCCCGATGTCTTCCCGGAATCGGCCGAAGCGCAACAGCTCGGGCGAAAATTGATTCTGCC
>CAMCCU010000568.1 GCA_945872975.1 Pedosphaera parvula Ellin514 | reverse complement strand
TATTCCACCGGCGTGAACACGCTCTTCTGGCTCACGCGCAAGGCGGTGGAAATCCTCGGGCCGAACTTCGATCTCGAAGTCGTCGAGATGCATCATCGCCACAAGAAGGATGCGCCCAGCGGCACGGCCACAACGTTGCTGGAGATTCTTGCGAGCGCTCGCAAGCTGCAGCTCAAGCAGGCTCTGCGGCACGGGCGCGAAGGAATCGTCGGCGAACGCACCAGCAGCGAGATCGGCATTCACGCCGTTCGCGGCGGCGATGTCGTGGGCGATCACACCGTAATCTTTGCCGCCGATGGCGAGCGTGTGGAATTGACCCACAAGGCCAGCAGTCGCGAGACCTTCGCCAACGGTGCGTTGCGCGCCGCGCTCTGGGTCGTGAAGCAGAAGCCCGGCATCTACGACATGCAGGACGTGCTGGGGCTGAAGTGAGTTTGGATTCACAACTGCCTTCGACTGAATCAAGCCGGGTGGCAGTTGTGGCTCTCGGCTCCAACCTTGGCGATTCACCTGCCATCGTCCGGGAGGCAATGGAACGGTTGCGCGGGTTGGCTCACTCGGGATTCATCGCTTCGTCGTTGTGGCAGAGCTCGCCGGTCGATTGCCCGCCAGGTTCTCCACCGTTCATCAACGCGGTCGTTCTTCTCACGCCACTGCTCGGAGAAACACCCGAATCGCTGCTCGACCAGTTGCAGTCAATCGAACAGGAGTTTGGTCGCCGGCCAAAGCTGGTTTTGAACGAACCGCGTCCGCTCGATCTCGATCTCATCGCGTTCGGCATGGAGACGCGTTCAACCTCTCGTCTGACTTTGCCTCATCCGCGCGCTCATCTGCGTCGGTTCGTGCTGGAGCCGCTGAATGAGATCGCGCCGGTCATGGTATTGCCGGGCCAGACGAAACCCGTGTTCGAATTGCTCGCCGCCTTGCAGTCGGACGAACACCTCAGGCGACTTCCGATGTAGCTGGAGCGCGCGTGTGAATAATCGTAGCAGCCGACGTGAGGAGGCTCTGATCTCCTGCATGGCATGATACTTTCACGGAAGTTTGAGCCTCGTCACCTCGGCTGCTACTCAATTGAGGAGTTTCACGCTCTTACTTCGCGCTCACAGCCTGCGCCGCCCTGCGCACCTTCAGCATCACCGGTCGCGAAGTCTGCCGCCCCGCCTGCTGCTCGATCATGTAGAAGACGCGGTCCTGCTCGGGAAGCCACTTCGCGGCGTTGAAGAAAATCTGCCGCTCGCTCTCGCCCTTCGGAATCAGCACGCCGCTCAGCCCGATGTCCGCCACGATGACGCCGTGGGGAAGATTCTCCGCAAAGAAGGTCACCAAGTCTTCGTGTCCGTTGCGCTTGATCTTCAGCCACGCGGGAATTGTCTGGCCGGGCGCGATGGTCAGCTCCAACGGCTGGCTCAGCGGCGCGGCGGGATCAAACTGGTTCGTCGCGCTTTCGTTGTAAGATTCGAGCGACACGTAGAGCTTCGGCTGCTTTCCGAGCGTGACGCGTCCGAGGTTGTTCACGTCCTTGGTCACCGGCTTGCCGTTGACCATCGCCGTCGCCACGAATTTGCCCGCCATCGCCATCGCGCCTTCTGGATTCACCGCGTCACCACTTGCGTAAATGCAGCCTTTGGCTTCGCTGTGCCCGGCTTCGATCACGATGGGAGTGGATACGCTGAAGCCTGTCGGCAGCCCATTGATCTCCACGCGGATCTCGCCGTCGAAGCCATCCTCCCGTTTCGCCGTCAGCGTGAAGCTCTGGCCGCTCGCGGGACCGACCGACGGTGCCGCACCCGCCAGCGTCACCGTGAAATCAGGTTCCGCTTCCCGCACAATCAGCCGGTAGCTCAACACCTCGCCGCCGTGTCCGCGCGTATCCGTGATGCGCGCGAGATAGGCTCCGTTGGTCGGCGCGTTGAAATGAATCTTCGAATCGCTGCCCAGCTTTCGTTCGCCGTCGTCATCGTTCTCGTAGTTCACGGTGAACACGGGAAGACCATTCGCCGACAGCTTCGCGCCGGGCTTGCGCGGCTCGACGATGAACCCTTGCTCGTCCAGCGCGTGCGCGACGGCTGTCGTGTCAAAATAGGCGCGTCGCTTGCCTGAGGACGTGAACATCATCATGTCGGAGTCCGGCCCCTGTGGCATGCGGAAGAACCGCATCACATCGCCGTTCAAGTAGAGATACTCGGTCAGCTCCATCTCCTCGTAGTTGTCCAGCCGGATGCCGGTGCCGATGGAATCCACGCCTCGAAAGTTGATTGCGGTATTGCGCACGGATTGCAGCAGCATTCGCACAACGGGCTTGCCGTCTGGATGTAGAATTTCGATGCGCGTATCCACCGCGGACCCGCGCACGGCGGCATCCGTCTCGACGATGAGCGGCTCGTCGTTCTTCGCCTCGAAGCGGAACACGTCCGCGTCGCCAATCCGCCCGATGCGCCCATTGGCTGCGCCGCGCTTTACGAATGCCGTCGCCTGATCAGGCTGATCGTTCGGTTCGCGCTCGACGATTTGTGGATCAACGCGAACCGCGACCTTGAACGCGCGCAGCGTGCGGAAGTGTTCGGTGTCGATTGGAACCTGGATTTCACCTTCCTCGCCGGTTTTGATTCGCACTGTCGCTCCCGCTGGAAGGTTGTAGCCGGCAAGCTGAATCTCCGACTCGGTGTTGGTGCCGACACTCAACGGAAACACGCCGGTGACCACCGGCAGTTCGCCAATTGAAAGCCGGTAGAAATGTTCCTGTGACGCTGTGAGCATCTGGTCGGTGACACGTGCGGTGTAACGTCCGTCCGCAGGAATCTTGAACGCTAGAAGCCGGTCGCCGCTGTCAAAGCCGCTGTCGCTCGCCAGCACTGCACCACGTTCGTCGAGCAAGTTCAGAAAACCATTCGCGAGCTTTGAGCCGATGCTCTTCACCGCTAGTTCGAGCACCAGCATCTGGCCGGCCTTGGCTGCAAACTGAAAGTCGTCGGTGTCACCCGCCGTATCGATGACGCCCCAGATTCCGACCGGCAATTGCGCGATGTTCGTCGCCTGCGCCTCGTCGAGCTGAGGGAGGTTATCGATGAACACCTTCACCTTGCCGCTCTCGCCGCCCGGCCCGCGAACGGACAATTCATAATCACCGCGCGGCAGCTTTACGGACGGATCTACCGTTACTCGGATCTCGTTCGCGTTGGTCGCCGCGAGCAGGCCGATGCGCATCTCCGGGTTGGAGGCGATCACGTTGGTGACGCCGAACAAGTTCGCGCCGCCGAGTTTCAAGACGTCGGACTTCCCGCGCCAAAGACCGCGTGGCGAAACGCTCTTCAGCTCCGGGGCGGGCGGTGGAAGGTGCTTCGGCTTCTCCGTTTCGTAGAAATCGACCGAGCCATCCTGCCGTCCGACGGCCAGCTTCTTCGCATCGGCGAGGAAGGCGATTCCCGGCGTCACGTCGGGCTGCGTTTCAAACACCAGCTTCTCCGTCACCTCCGCCGCGTCCCAGAGCTTGAGCGCGCGATCGTCGGCCGAGGAAAGCAGCGTCTTGCCGTCCGGCGAGTAGGCGAGATTCAGGATCGCGCCCTCGTGCGCGAACTTCGCGATGAGCAGGGGATTCGTGGTC
>CAMCCU010000567.1 GCA_945872975.1 Pedosphaera parvula Ellin514 | reverse complement strand
CCGAATCCGCCGTGCTCCATGATCCCATCCGGGAGAAATCCTTTGCGCTAGGTGCGGCGGACAATGGTTCCACGCTGGATGGCATTCCGCCGTCTGTGAAGACGTCATCCTATCAAGGCCGGACCTACTTCCCCAATCTCCCGCCGCATCTCGCCGAGCGGTTGTTCTTCGATCCGAATCGCGGCGACTTTGGCGAACTGGTCTTCAAGGGGCAGTTTGTCGATGCCGCGCTCGGCGACAAATACATCTTCCTGAATGTGCTCGGCCTGGGCGATGCCGCAGACTTGAAGTCGCTCTGCGATATCAACGATGACAAGAAGGCGAAGTGGAATGCCGCCGTCGATGGACTTGCCACCACGCTGGAAACCTTCATCGAGAATCCCGCGCAGCCCCGCACTTACATCCCGTCCGCGCCGGAAGTGATCGGGGCCGGCGAAATTGCGCGCATCAAGAATGACGACGTGGCCGTGGAGGCGAACTACGCGCTCACCGCGACTGGTCCGGGCACCGGTTACGTCTCGCTCATCGCAGGCAATGGCCGCGCCTTCACGCCCGAGGGCGATCCCGTCAGCGTGGCCATCGTCAAGGTCGTGAACACGCTTTATCGCGGCGAGGTGAACATCGTCGAGTCCTCCAATCCGTTGAACGAGAAGCTGACCATGCAACAGGTCGTCGATCTCGCCGCGAAGATCGAGGACTACCAGTTCGAGTGGTTGATCGCCTCGCCCGTGGACGGCTTGCCGCCGGTCGTTTATCAAAACGCGCCGCGCACGCTCCTGTCGGATGGCGTGTGGTCACATCTGCGGTTCCCGCTAGGGACCGACAAGGCGTCCTCCGTCGCCGCCGCCGGTGACAGCCGGCTCTTTCAGGACGTGTCCACGACCGTCTCGCCCGTCAGCCGGATTCCCTACGACTCGGTGGCGCTCGTGGAGGAGGGCCGGTTCCGCTTCCGCGTCCCGGCCAGTTCGGATCACGGACTGAGCACTGGCAATCGCGTGGTGCTGCGCAAGATCGACGGCGGCTCCGTCTTCGGCACGGTGAACGCCCTCACCACGGCGACCAACATCGACGTCAGCGTGGATGCCAACCAAAACATCTCCGCCACGGTTGATGAGATTCTGGAACTCAACGAGCGCGTTGCGACCAACGGCGTGCAGAGCATCGTCTTCCGCTCGTTCGTGGAACCGGCGGGCAACTACTCGCAATACTGGCTGAGCCTGGAGCTGGATGACGCCCTCGGCGCCGTGGTCTCCATCGACGGGCAGTTCGCGGTGCGAGCCAACACTGGCCAGAACGATTCCGGCACAACCTCGCCGCCGGGTGGATTGTTCCCCTTGAGCCGCGTTTATCGTTTGAGCAACGCCGACCTCGCGGGCGGCACGTTGAACCCGGACGGTTCCCGCACGCACATCATCGCCGTGGAATTGATCTCGGGCGCGTTCCCCGATCAATACATTGCGTTCAACGCCCGGATCGAGGCCTTCACTTCCATTGACGTCACCGCCCAGCAATGGCTGCCGCTGGATGCCACGCGCTATCCCGATGGCGTCCGCGCCGTGCTCGGGGGCAGCGCGGATGTTCGCAGCCTGGCGGACAATTATCTCATCATGCGCTATCAGCCGATGAACAGCGCCCACGCCTCCTACGTCCCGAACGGCTCGGGCGGCAACGCGGTCTGGTCGCAGTGGACCACGCCGCAGCTCGCCGAGGGCTGGATCAAGCGCGTGCTCAAGGGCATCAATCCCTTCAACCAGCGCATCACCGATCTGTTCAACAACTCGGTCAACACGGAGGTCAGCATCGTTGCGCAGGCGGGGCAGCGTTGGGAAGGCGATGTCGCTCTCAATCTCGAGGCGATTAACCAGGCGGGCCTGATCGAAATTTACGAGACGGTGCTGAATCGCGGCAAGATGTTGAGCATCGGCGGTGGCATCAACTACGGTCCAGCCAACGACGCGCTGTTGCTCGCCGCCGGTTACCTGAACGATCTCTACATGGTGCTGGGCAACGAAGGCTGGGCGGACGCCTCGAATCCCACCATCGGCATCGGCACGGCGCACAACACCTACGGCGCGGTCGCCACGGCGCTCTTCTCCTTCAAGGGCCAGTTGCCCTCCTTGCTCGAGGAGGAACTGGCGTTGATGCGCGGTCGCGATGACTTCCTCCTGCCCGGCGTGGAGCTGCGCCCGGTTTACAACCGAATGGTCTGGAACTACACGCGCGGCATTGATGCGGGCGAGGTGGTCTATGCGCTCAATTACAACGTGCTCGATCAAAACACCGACGGCGTGGTCAATGCCGACGATGCGCGCCGTCTCTATCCGCAGGGTCACGGCGACGCCTACGGCCATTACCTGACTGCGCTCAAGGGCTATTATTCGCTGCTGATGAACCCGGATTTCGACTGGGTGCCGCGCATCGAAGCCGTGACCGTTCTCGGCAAGCCGGTGTCGGTGGATTACCAGGATGAGCGGAAATTCGCCGCCGCCGCCGGGGCGCTGGCGCGGGCGGGCAAGCAGACCTTCGACCTGACCTGGCGGCGTGATTACCAGTCGGGCACCGCCAAGGGCTGGTCGCACCTCGCCACGACGAAGCCCAACCTGAGTTTTCGAAACCTTCCTACGACCCGCCATTGGGGTATGGACCACTGGGCCTCGCGCACGGGCCAGGGCGCGTATCTCAACTGGGTCGTCGGCAACGCCATCCTGCCGGATCACGATCCGGACCCGTCGCATCTGGGCAGCATCCAGCAGATCGATCGGACGACGGTGCCGGAATTGCAGGAGCTGGCGACGGTCAGCGCGAGCTTGCAGACGGCGATGGATAATGCGGAAGCCGGTCACACGCCGCTGGGCCTGCCGGCGGACACGGTGCCGTTCGATCTGAATCCGAACGTGGTCCTGGGCCAGGAGAGCAACACGCACTTCGAGCAGGTCTATGCCCGCGCCAAACGCGCGTTGCAGAACGCCATCGTGTCTTTTGACGACGCGAAGGATGTGACGCGGCTGCTGCGGTCGGAGGAGGATTCCCTGGCGGAACTGCGCACGGCGGTGAACAAGCAGGAGCTGGCTTACACGAACACGCTGATCGAACTCTACGGCACGCCGTATCCAGAGGACATCGGGCCGGGCAAGACTTACCGCACGGGCTACAACGGGCCGGACTCGATTCACTACATGTATGTGGATACGAAGGAGCAGACCTTCACCGGGCCGCAGGGCGATTTGCTGAACCCGACGGCGGACAAGGTGTGGCGCATCGATACGCAGACCTTCCAGCCGGGCTGGGCGGGTTATGATTTGGTGTCCACCTTCGGCTGGATCAATCCGGCGCGGATCAAGGAGGTGGATGGGCGCGGGGAGACGAAGGATTATCTCGCGAACACGAATCTGTATCTGGAATACACGCTCTCGGCGCACGGGTTCTTCAAGAAGCCCGCAGCGTGGACGGGCCAGCGTTCTTCGCCCGGAAAAATCCAGCAGGCCATCTCGGACATCGCCAAGGCGCGCAATGCCGCTTACGCCGCCTTCTACTGGGCGGATGCGGCGAAGTATGACTTGGACTGGTCGATTGTTTCGCTGAAGGCCAAGGTGACGGCGCACAAACA
>CAMCCU010000566.1 GCA_945872975.1 Pedosphaera parvula Ellin514 | reverse complement strand
GGTGCGAAAGTATCCCGCCATTTCCACGCGCCAAAGCCGACGACGCCGAGGATGAGCAAGGTGAGAAATATCTTTCCGCGTGCAGTCATGGAGATTGTCTATTTGGTCGGAGTGGTCGGTGGGAATTTCGGCATCGGCTTCGCCGGTTCCTCGCCGCTGCGGAACAACATATATCCTCCCCACTTCAGCAGCGCGAAAACGCCAGCCGCCAGCACGAAGAGCATTTCGACTGAGCCAAAGAAGCCGATGAAGATGCGCGTCTTGTGCAGGGCCAGCGCGATGCCGAAGCTGCAAGCCATCAGCACCATCAAGCCCGAGAGCCGATTGAAACCGGGCACGTCATCGAACGAAACGCGTTTCCGGATCACCACCAACGTCGCGACCATCGAGAGGATCGGCAGGAAGTAAATCAGCAGATTCGCGTCGAGCAGGTTCTCGTTGCGGAAGAACATCGCGTAGGCCGTGAGCACGGCGGCGAAGGTTCCAGGGATGCATGCAAGATAGACGAGCACGGAGTAGGCAAACTTCCACGGCGCGTTGCGTCCCTCGCCCTGGCGATGACAGACGCCGACGAGCCAGGTGAGCGCGGGGACCGCCACCAGCGTGGCGACGATGGGCGCCGGATGGTTACCCGCCGCTTGAATCAAATCCCGCAACGTCATGGGCTATTCCAAGGTGAACCACTGCGCTTCCACGCGGCGGTTCTGGTCGTTGTCCGTGCCAAGCGGTTCCTCCCAGCCACGGCCGACAGCGTCCAGGCGCTTCGTGTCGATGCCGTGCTTCTCGATGAGTAGACGCTTGATCTCGTTCGCGCGCTGCTTGCTGAAATCAATGGACTTGAGCGCCATCTGCCGCACGAACGCCTCGCCGCCGCGCTTGCGGAATTCTTCGACCATCGAGTTGTCCACATGCCCGCGCAGCAGCACGATGGAACCGGGGCTGACTTGCAGGAGGCGCTTGATGGAATCGAGGTTCTTCAAGTTGTCCTGATTCGTGATGTCGAGATTCGCGGAGTTCGGCGCGAACAGGAACCGGATGTCTTTGCTCAGGAGCGGATCGCCTTCCACCGGCGCCCCGTCCGTCGAACGAATCGGCGCGATGGCCATCTTCTGATCCTTGAACGTGCCGGCCTGCTCAATGGCCTTGAGATGCGCGAGGTCGAGGAAGCGGTCGCCGTCCACCGGGTCTTTGAGAATCGCGCTGCCGTAGGCGAACACCGCCGATTGATAGATGCCGCCGAAGCTGCCCGCCGCGTCAATCGCGCCCGAGAAGAACGCGAGGTTCTCCGGCAGGTTCGAGAGATGCACCTTGGCCAGCTCGGCCTGGGTTTCGGTGCGGTCCCACTTGAACGCCTTGCCGATGAGGTCGAGCCACGGCGTCGGGTTGTCGCGCACCTGGCGGTTGCCTTCGAGCAAGCCTTCCACGAGACCGGCGACCATCTTGGGATTCTGCTGCGCGAAACCTTTGTTCACGATGAGCACGTCCGCGACGATGAGCAGGTTCTTGCTCGTGGTGAGAACGTGCGCCTTGCCGCCGCTGCCTTCGGCGACCTCGGTCGTCTTCGGCGCCCAGGTGACGCAGCCAGCGAGCAGGTTGCGTCCCGCCTTCACTTCGCGCAGGAAGAGATCACCGGCGGCGAAGGCGTCCTTGCAGAAGACGAGGTTGAGCTTGTCGGCATCAGGCGCGGTCTTGAGGTCGGGCAGCATGTTGATGCCGAGCCCGGCTTCCTGTGCAAGATAGCGGATGAAAAACTCCGCCTCAGTGAACTGCGCCGTCGCGAGAATCTTTCCCTTGAGCTGGTTGATGCGCTTGATGTCGCTGCGCACCACGACGCCGTCCGCGCCGCGCGAGAAACCGATCTGCGCCGGCACGACGACCTGGAACTGCCGCCCGTAAATCGCGAGCACGTCCGCTGTGGTGGCCGAGGCCGCCATCTTCCCGCTGTTCAACGCGGACCAGCTCTCCTCCTCGCTCAACTTGATGGCGAGCTTGAAGCCGTGCTTCTTGAAGAACGCCGAGTTCTCATTCGGCGCGAGTCCGCCGTTGGCCACGATGAGCCCGGCGTAACCGGCGTATTCGCTCAGCTCGATCTCGACGGTGTTGTCCTTCGGCTGATACGCGCCGGACGCGGCGAGCTTCGGGACTTCACTCTGCGTCTCGACGAGTTCAGCGGCCTGAACGGTGGCGGTGACGGATTCCGTCCGGGTCTGGCCTGGCGCAGAAGTCTGCGAAGCGGTTGGTGGGTTGGAGCCTTGGGAAGTGAGCTGGGGCAGCCATTTCCAGACGCCGAACCCGAGCACGCCGAGGATGAGCAGGGTTAAAACAATTTTGCCTTTAGTGGTCATAGTAATTGGTTCAGTTCAAAACGAGTTGAGGGCTAATTGGTTTCGTTAAGCCGCGCTCTCATTAGCACCCGACTGAAGCCGGAGCTGATGGGCGGGCGGCGTAGTCATCCCTCAAAGCAAATCTCGGAAAACATGATGGCAGGCTGCCACTCTTCATCGCCCTCTTGAAAAACAAAAGTTTCGTCGGTCAATCGACCAGACTGACGAAGTCGCCGCATCTCTTCCAGTGAATGAGGGCCTGAATCAACGCCATCGCACGAGAAGTAGTAACGCAGTGCAGTCGCTGAAACCGGGGGCGCTGGACGAGACTGTGGAGCAGGTGGGGGTGCAGTCGGATTGGCAGATGCGAAACGATTGTTCTGAACGTATTCGTTGACGGCACGACGAAACTCTTGAGGGCTGGCTATTCCGGGGCACGGCGTGCCTCCGCCGCCTGTGCCTCTCACCGAAACGCTGCCGTAACCAAGCAAACGACCAAGAATACTTTGGTCAATAGTGATGCTCTCGACCTTGTCCAAATACGTCTCGATTGTGTTCCTGCGGACAAGCCCCCATTTCAGAATGACTCGTTGATTAGTCAACGCAACTTCCGTGGTAGCTTTAGTAACAAGGCCACCAATCAACATCGGGACGGAAAAAAACAGTAAACCCAACACGCCCACAATCGTCGCGCCAGCAAGCGCCTCCCCACTACCGCTACCTATCACCAGTCCAATAACGACGGCTATGGCCAGTGGAATGACTGGCCGCATCAGCACGTAGACGTTTGAGACAAACGCCCTGTGTAGAATCTGTTCTCGGGTTGAAAGGTGCTGATCAACGTAACTCATACTTGTGGATTGCGCGGCCGTCTTCTAACAGCTGCTCGCTCGGCTTGTGTCCTTTCACTTCTCCGCAATCTTCTGCCGCTCGGCAGGCGCGGTGGTGGCTTGCGGGGCGGCGGCTTCGCTTTGGACCATGCCCATCTTCTTTTTGTATTCCTGAAAGAGCATCGCGCCGCGCGCCTTGCGCATCTCCTGCTGGCGCGCGATGCCGGAGCCCATCTCCTTCGCGAGATCGAGCGTCGCGCGCATCTGCCCTTCGCCGGACGCCGCCGATTGCCGGAGCTGCTGCATTGACTGGCCCAGCTCGCCGCCGACCATGCCTTGCAGCTCGGTGATGGAGCTTTTCATCATGCCGGCGAGCCCTTCGAGCGAACGTCCGATGGCGACCTTGGCCTTCACGGCCTCGAACTCGCGCTGGAACTTCTGAATCTCGCGCAGGCT
>CAMCCU010000565.1 GCA_945872975.1 Pedosphaera parvula Ellin514 | reverse complement strand
AGTCCGCTGTAACCCAGCGCGCCGGCGATCAATAGAACGAGCACGGTGGGCGCGGTGCTTTTGCCGGACTTGCCCCAGACCAGGAAGTAGGCGGTGGAGAGAAGCATCAGCACGAGCGAGGTGAGATACATCGTGGTGGAGTTGGGCAGGAAGGGAATGAGGAGATAGCCAATCAGCATGGTGCCGATGAAGCTGCCCATCGTGCTGATGGCGCTGAGGCGCCCGACATTCCCGCCGACGCCGCTCATGGAACTGGTGAGCACGCGGATGAAGAACGGCCCGACCATCGCCAGCAGACTGAGTGGAATGAAAAAGAGAAACGCGGACGCCAGCAGGGAGCCGACGGCGAGGTCGAAGTGGAGGAATCCGTAGGCGACCTTGTCCACGAAGGGAATGCTGAGCGCCAGATAGGCTCCGGCGAGGATGATGGCGGCGTAGATCCTTCCCGGCTTCACGGTGCGATCCACCAGCCAGCCGCCGGCATAGTAACCGCACGCGAGGGCGACCATCGTCACGGCAATCTGCGCCGTCCAGACGAAGTGCGAGGTACCGAGGAAGGGCGAGAGCATCTTCGCGCCGAGAATCTCGACGATCATGATGGCGGCACCGGTCATGGCCGCGGTGAAGTAGAGGTAGCGGCGCAATCCGGGCGCGAGGCTGGAGTCGGTGGAGGCGGCAGGCTTCGATTTCACGCGCATGTTCTAGGGGTTGGCGTGCGCGGAGGCAAACGCGGAATTGGAATTTCACGGCGGCACCTTCCGCGTTGCCAACGGGCGGCGGCGTGGGATAGGGTGCTCGCGGAGTTGGGCGATTGGCGCAGTGGTAGCGCAGCAGCTTTACACGCTGTGGGTCGGGGGTTCGAATCCCTCATCGCCCACCAACTCTTTTACTTCATTCACGCCGACCCCACCAGGTTCTTCAAATCCGCGCGTACCGTCTCGTATGTCGTCTGATAACCGAGGACCACCGGGTCCGGCTGGATGTTCCAGTTCTTGCACGCGGCGGTGTAGAGGTCCGGCCACCAGTTGCGGTGCTGGGTCTTGCCTTCCTTCCGCCAGCTTTCCCAGTTCATCAACACCTTGCTCCAGCACTCGTCGCCGTAGTCCACCGCGCGCCTGGCGTCGCCGATCTGTTTCACATACCAGTCCCGCCCGACTCGGGCGTGCAGGACTTCGTCCGCCCAATCGTAGTCCTGGAAGAGCGCGCTGAGCGGATTGTGCGACGCCTGGCCGACTTCCCACTCGAAGCGTTTGCCGGTCTTCGGCATGAGCCCTTGCTCGATGAAGTAGAGGACCGCGTGGCGTTCGAGCGGCTTGAGCTGGGTGTTCAGCGCGAGGCTCCAGGTGAAGTTGATCATCACCTGCTTCGGCCAGTCGATGCCGAGGTTCACGAAGCCGACTTCGCCCATCATCGCGTGACGCGCCTCGTCCCAAAGCTGGCGCGTCATGTCGCGGTAATAATCCCACGGCTTGCCCGGAGTCTCGGCGATGATGCTCGCCATCATTTCTGGAACGTCGATCTCGCGCAGGCGCTTGTAGAACATCATGAGGGTCTTCGGCTCGGGAGAAAACTTCTCGTCGTAAAGAAAGACCTCAGCGTTCACGCCCATGTTGTAAGCGTCCGGGAAACGTTCATCCCGCTGGGGAACGGGTTCGTAGCGATACGCCTTGGCGGAGCGTTGGCGGGCCAGCGTTTTCTCCACGACAACCGCGGCGCCGTCCAAGCCACCGGCGGCGGCAAGGCAATCATCGAGCAGCGTCAGCCATGGCTGAGCGGCGACCCGGATCTCTGGCGTCACAAGGCTGGCGATGCAGCCGGCGCCGAAGCGCAGCATCTCGTCGATCTCCAGCAAGGCGAAACGACAGACGCGGATGGAGGGATGATCGACCAGCGGATTCGTGTCCGTGATGTGCTTCGCGAGAGCTTCCTTGAGCGCGGGCAAAGCTTTCTCGTAAACGCCGAGAGCCAGCTCCTCGGTGCTCGCGGCGGCGCGGATCTCGTCGCAAAAGATTTCCAGCGCGGCGTGCGGAATCTCATCCAAGCCAAGAGGCGGCTCGCGCATTTCGCTCACGCGCTTGCGGAGAGAGGCGACATGCTCGGCGCAGTAATGCGAGTGGAGGCTGAACGCCATCTTAAGCTCGTAGATCGGCTCGGCGGTAATCCGGTCGTTGAAGATCTGGTGGAGCCGCTTGAGGAGGTAATGGGAGCGCTTGAGTCGCGCGACGCAGGCCTCGACGGAAAGGCCGGGCTTCATGGCGGCTTCCATCGAGCAGAGGCCGGCGAGGCTGGGAAGATTCTTGTAGGAACGGTAAGAGTTCATGGTCGCAGTCTGTTCGTTAACAGACTGCGCCAGCGCCGGGAGAATTCGATAGCAAAGTTGACTGCCGCCTGCCCGCCCGTCACGCGGCTGGCGCGCTGGATCCCGCGTCGCGACAGCGTTTGCCGGTGAACATGTAGCCCTCGCCACGCACGGTGAAGAGCACCTTGGGATTGCCGGGGTCGTCATGCAGCTTGTCGCGAAGGTTCGCGATGTGCATGTCGATTGTGCGCGTAATCAGGCGGCGCGGATCGAGATGCCAGACCTGCTGGAGAATCTCGTCGCGCGAGACCGGGCGGTCCGGGTTCGCGGCGAGATACCGCAGGAGATCGGCTTCCCGGCCGGAGAGTTCATCTCGATTGCCGTCATCGTGCCGGATTTCGGAACGCTCCAAGTCTGCCACCCCACCAGGGAGTTGTACCAAGCTCATACGGTCGGTTGCTGAAGCTTCCACCTCCATCAGACTGAGGCCGGAGTTCGCGTTTATTGTGCTGGCTGTTGCCAAGTATGGAATGACTTGAGTGCTCATTTATTCAAAGGACGTTGGCGGTTCGAAAAAGGTTTGCGACAATCCGCTAAATCTTGGGGCAGCGAAGTGTTATTCGCCGTCACCTCATAGGAGACACCGCAAGGTCACTTTTGTTACGCCACAATTTTCACTGCCGATTCATCTATCGTCGTCGGCACCATGTTGGACGGAACACCTGCCGCGATGCTCCCGCTGATTCCCACGTTACGAAAACTTCATCCTTCCCATGCCGAATCGTGCTCGCGCATCTTTTGCGCGCGATGCTGATTGCGTTTAACAAACCCTACGGCGTGCTGTCCCAGTTCACCCCGGACGGCTCCCCGAACCGCACCCTCGCCGAGTTCGGTTTCCCGCCCGACGTGTACGCGATTGGCCGGCTCGACGCCGATTCCGAGGGGTTGCTGCTGCTGAGCGATGAAGCGGAACTGAACCAGCGACTCCTGCATCCGACGCGTGGACATCGGCGGACGTATTGGGTGCAGGTCGAGCGCATTCCATCCCCAGAATCCCTTGCGAAGCTGGAGCGCGGTGTCGTCATCCAAGGCCACCACACCCTGCCCTGCCGCGCGCGTCTGCTCGATCCTCAACCCGTCGTGGCTCCTCGCGATCCTCCCATTCGTTTCCGCAAAAGCGTTCCCGACTGCTGGCTCGCGCTAGAACTGGTCGAGGGCAAGAACCGCCAGGTGCGTCGCATGACGGCAGCCATCGGCCACCCCACGCTGCGCCTGATGCGCGTGCAGATCGGCGCATTCAAAATGGATGGCCTCGA
>CAMCCU010000564.1 GCA_945872975.1 Pedosphaera parvula Ellin514 | reverse complement strand
GTGTTGGGCGTGATTCTCAAAACGCTCAAAGGCTCGCGGCATGTTCACTGGGCGCAGGATATTTATCCCGAGCTCGCGGAGGAAATGGGCGTCCTGTCGAAGAACGGCATGATCGCCCGCGCGCTGCGCTGGGTATCTACCGCCGGATTGCGTCACGCCGATCGAGTCATCGCGGTCGGCCGCTGCATGAAGGCGCGCCTCGTCCAGCGAGGACTCGCACCATCGGCGATCGAAGTCATCCCCAATTGGGGACATGGCGGAAACTCGGAACTCGGAATGCGGAATGCGGAATCGTTCCGGACGGAGCACGGATTGAATGGCAAGTTCGTCGTCATGTATTCCGGCAATCTCGGTCTGGCGCATCCGTTCGAGGCGATGCTGGATGCCGCAGAGCGACTTCGATCCACTCATTCTCGGGTGTTGTTCCTGTTCGTCGGCAACGGCCCGCGTCTGCCATGGGTGCGCGAACAGGTGACCCAGCGGAAACTTGAAAACGTCCGATTCCTCCCCTTCCAGCCCCGCGAGAAACTCGTGCAAAGCCTCGCGGCGGCGGACCTGCATCTCGCCTCGATGCTGCACGAGCTCTGCGGACTCGTCGTGCCAAGCAAGGTGTATGGCGTGCTGTCGGTTGGTCGTCCATGCGTCTTCCTCGGCCCGGAGGAGAGCGAAGCCGCCCAGTTCATACTGCAAAACGGGTGTGGCAGCGTCCTGGCCAAAGCGACCGGAGCGCGCCTCGCCTCGTGCCTGGCCCAATGGGCTGGTGACCCGGCGCTGTTGCGTGAAACTCGCGACCGGGTCGAAGCGATGGCCGGACGGGTCAGCCTCGCCACGGCAGTCAGGGCCTTCAGCGAAACACTGGCCAAGGTGGGCGGCTCGAACTCTTTTCAACCAGAAACGAAAGCTGCACCTCTAACTTCACCGCTCGGCACGTCATCCACTTCGTGATGATAAACATGTTTCAAACCAGAAAGAGCCTCAAGCAAGTGGGGCGTCATCCGATTCACTGACGTATGCATAAATGGTCGATGCTCATCTGCGGCGTAACGGGTTTCCTCGTCGCATGGTCGCTGATCCCGCTTATCCGGATCAGGACGGCTCGACGTGTCCAGTCTGACAAGCGCGGGTTCCACCATACTCATGAGACTCCGATCAGTCGATTCGGAGGCATCGCCATCGCAGCGGCCTTTGTTGCCGTGATCATCGCCGCTGGATTCACGTTTTCGTTCGAGCCATTGCGGGCAGTCTTTCGTTGGGGAGTCATCCTTGGTTCGCTGGCCATGTTCGGGCTTGGACTTCGGGACGATTTCAAACCACTCGGCGCAAAAGTCAAACTGCTTGGTCAAGTTGGGATCGCCAGCGCGGTGTATTTCTCTGGAGTCCAGATCGAGGTGTTCTCAAATCCGGTGACTGGCACCGTGTATGCACTCGGCGGCTGGGGATATTTCGTGACCGTGTTCTGGCTGGTGGCCCTGACGAATCTCATCAACCTCATTGATGGAATCGATGGATTGGCCGGCGGCATTTCGCTGATGATGATGTCGCTGCTGGTCTGTTTCGGATTTAACACTCCTTTGTTTGGAACTTTTCTGGCCGTGGGTATGGCTGGAGCATTGCTGGGGTTCCTCTACTTCAATTTTCCGCCGGCCAAGATTTATATGGGTGATGGCGGCGCCTATTTCCTGGGCTTTCTCATCGGAGCACTTGCCATCACGAACTCCCAAAAAGGCGCCGTGGCCGCCGCGCTCATCGCGCCAATTTTTGCCCTCGCGCTGCCGATTGCGGATGTGACTCTCGCCATCCTTCGTCGCGGGTTGAAGGGCCTTCCGCTTTTCCGGCCCGACCGCAAACATATCCACCATAAGCTGGTGGATCTTGGATTCAGCCGGCGCGGAGCAGTGCTGGTGCTGTATGGGCTGTCGCTCGCGTTTCTCCTCCTGGCGTTCTTTGTGTTCTGGTCGCGCGGCCAGCTCGCCCCCATTTTGTTTGGAGCGATGTTCCTGATTTTCTTTGTCTCAGCGCGGCTGTTCGGGTTCGTGAAGGAATGGTATGCCGTCGGCAGGGAGCTGGGCGTGTCGTTTCGGCTGCGCAAAGAAACGCGCTATGCTCTCGCGGTGTTGCACTGGCTGGAGATGGAAGCCGAGCGCTGCGATACGCTGCAGGAACTGTGGACGACCTACCTGTTCGTCACGCGCAAACTGGGACTCTCGCAGGTGAAGCTCATTCTCGACAGCGGGCGCACCGTGAGCCGCGAGCAATTGATCCACCGGCAGACCAGTGATTTTCACCGCAACCGCCATGAGATGCCGCTGGCAAACATCAAGGCGATCGAATTTGGCAGTGAATCATCCGTAATGTCGCCGCAACTGTTTGAACACCTGACCGAACTGGCGGCGGAGGGCTGGATGAAATCCGTGCGCCGCTGGCAGGCGGTCAATCAAGTGCCGGCGGTGTTCGAACCGGCCATTCCAACTGAGAGCGAGACCGCCTTCTACTCAAGAGGGCGGGCGCTGATTTCAAATGCAGCCTGAGATACGAGCTGCTCGCTCGCAGAATCCAGTCATGGACCGATGGATTAGTGATGCACCGCGCTGGCTGACGCTGGCCGCGCTCGTTTACGCCCCATGGGCATATGGCTCCACGCACCCCTGGACGATCACCGGGTTGAATTGGCTGCTGAGCGGCGTAGTTGCCCTGTGGTTTCTCAACCATCTTTTGCGACAACGCCTGCCCAGGATCCAACCAGTCATGGCGGCCGCCATCGGCGGTCTCGTCTTGCAGGCGTGGTTCATGGTTCTCAACGCTAAATACGAATACGACAGCGCGAGCCATGAGTTCATCGCTCTGACTCCTCTCCTTCCATGGGCTCCTGGAAGCTTGAATCGTGCGCTGTCCATTGAATCTGCCACTTGCCTGAGCCTGTTGCTGTTCACCGGATTCGTCGTTTTCGAGATGGCCGGACAATCGATCTGGCGCCGACGATTGCTGGGCACCATGGCTCTCACGGGAACTTCTATTGTCCTGCTCGGCCTCGCCCAGCGATTCACCGGTGCCACCGGGATTTTCTGGCAACAGGAAGACCTTGGTCCAAACTTTTTTGCGACCTATCGAAATCACACCAACGCCGGCGCGTTCATCAACCTTATCTGGCCGATCACAATCGCCTTCGCGGTTCGGGAAAGACTGCGTGCAACATCATTTCGGAAAACCATCCTCTGGTCCTTGGCCTCCGTCGTTTGCATCACAGGAGTGATGGTCAACACGTCGCGGGCAGCCACCGCTATCGCCGTCATCCTCGTGTCGTTAACTGGAATCTGGATCGCCTGGCAGGCAACTCAGGGACGGTTCGGCAATGCCATCCCCTCGACGATGGTTGCCATCGGCGCTTTGATCGTGTTGCTGATTGGCGCGTTCGCATTCATGTCCGGGCTCGATTCCAACGCGCAACGCTGGAAGCAATTTGACAAACAGCTTACCGAGGAAAACTCGCGACTCCTTGCCGCCAGGGTTTGCCTTAAAATGATCCCCGAGGCGAGTTGGTGGGGGTTTGGCCCCGGCACTTTTCAAACGGCATTCCCGTACTTTAGCGCGGGCTTTGGCAAGCAACTCAACGGTCGCTGG
>CAMCCU010000563.1 GCA_945872975.1 Pedosphaera parvula Ellin514 | reverse complement strand
AAGGTAAGCACGCCGCCCGCGAGCGAGAACGCAGCGGCTTTGCCGAACGAGCGATCGATGATGCCCACGCCGATGGCGGTGAGAATCAATCCTCCGAGAATCGAACCACCACCGAGCACTTCGAGTCCGTGGTAGAGCACGCCCTCGTTTCTCATCGCCCCGATCAACGCCTCCTTCTTTTCGGGCGTCAGGGCTGGAACGAGAGTTCCAGCCGCGGCGAGCGAGCCATTGATTTGCACCAAAGCCCACGCCGCAAGATGCGGGGCGAGGCCGAGAATGATCGCGGGTGCGTGAGCCTTGGGCGTTTCCTGAAAGGCTTGCGAGCCAATCAACATTCCGATGTAGAGGAGGATGGGGAGAATCGCGACGGTGGGGATCAGCGCGAGCATTGTTGAGATGATGCCGAACCAGCACAGCAGAATCACGAAGACGCCGGTCGCCGCCGAGTATCCGATGCGCCCTCCCATGGCTTTCCAACCTGGGTGACCGATGTAGACGGCGTTGATGAACGGGTTACCCATCAGGCAGCCGATCAAGCTTACAACGCCGTCAGCGGTGAGCACGCGCGTCGTCGGATACGGATCACCGGCGACTTCCGCGCTCTCCACGTTGTCGATGGCTTCGACGAGATCATAGATACCGAACGGAATCGCGGTGACGAGCAGGATGCCGAGGAATTCAAACCCGCCGAAGACGTGACTGAAGGCTGGCACCGGAATGTTGAAACCGAAGTTGGTGAACGAATCGACCAAGCCCTTCACCGTCATGCCCCCGTAGTTGAGGCCAAACGCAGTCGAGCCCCAAGCGATGAGCGTGCCCGCCGCAATGGCCACGAGTCCGGCCGGGATGCCGCGGAACTTCACGCCACCGAACCAGCTCAGGAGAATGATGGCGAAGCAGGTCAGTCCGATGACCGGCGTCATGAACATCTCCAGCGCGGGCTTCATGGAGATGAACGTAATTGAGACGCCCGCCAGCGTGCCGAGCAGCGCAGCGCGCGGGGTGATCTTACGAATCCACGTTCCGACGAATCCGCCGAGCATGAGCACGAAGCTCTGGATGAAAACCCAGGTCAGTCCGGCTTCCCAGCCCTTGATCGGGTCGCCCGTTTTCAGCGTGATGGGGAGCATGATCACGAAAGTGACGATGAACATGTGCGGCACGCTGATGCCGGACGGCAGCGCGCAGACATCGGTGCGGCCGGTCTTCTTCGCGAGTTTGTAGGCGAGCCACGCGTAATACATCGTCGAGAGGCAGAGCATCAGGCCGGTGGCGGGCAGGATTTTTCCGAAGACGAGGTCGTCAGGCATCTTGAGCACGAAGCGCAGAAGTGCGGTGAGCGTGAGCAGATTGACGAGGATGTTGGTGCCGAAGCCGAAGAAGGCGTTCCAGTCTCCGGGCACCCAGATTTTTGGTTTGGTGGTGTTCATGGCGAGGATGGGGTTCAGTGGTTTAAAGAAGGCGAGGCTGAGGAAGAAGGATGGATCGGAGCGCCGGTCTCCGACCCGGCGTGGCAGTGGCACGAAACGCGCCGGGTCGGAGACCGGCGCTCCAACTGAGTTGGGCGAGGGATGATCATTTCAGCGCGGCGAGGATTTTATCCGAGTGCGACACCCAGCCGAAGATGCCGCCCTGGGCTTTGATCATCTTGAGGCCCATCTCCTGGAATTCCGGGAAGTAGGAGCCGACGCAATCCGATGGCACGAGGCAGTCGTAGCCGCGGTCGTTGGCTTCGCGGACGGTGGTGTTCACGCAAACCTCCGTCGTCACACCCGTGACGATGAGTTGCTTGACGCCGCGATTCATCAGGATGGCGTGCAGGTCGGTGGCGTAGAACGCGCCTTTGCCGGGCTTGTCGATCACGGCCTCACCGAACTGCGGATACAATTCGGGAATGATGTCGTGCCCGGCTTCACCGCGAACGAGAATACGACCCATCGGCCCTTGATCGCCGATGCTGGTCGGGCTGCGCCCGCGAATTTTCTTTGCAGGCGGAAGACATCCCAGGTCAGGCCGATGCCCTTCGCGCGTGTGGATGACATGCCAGCCTCTCGCCCGCCAGACGCTGAGCAATCGTTTGTTCGGCTCGATGGTGCAGCGCAGTTGCGAGACATCGTTGCCGAGCATTTCGCCGAAGCCACCCGGCTCGAGGAAGTCGCGCTGCATATCGATGATCAACAGCGCACAGGTCGTGGGCTGAAACTCAAACGCGTAGGGCTCGGCTTCGACGGAGATGGTGGTGTTCGGTGTCATGACAGGAGCGCGCGCGGCGCAGTTGATTTCAGAAGAAGGACGAGATGCCGCAGAAGAGCAGCGTGGAGTGAGATTCAGAACTGCTGGTGGCGTTGAACTGCTGCATCTTCTGCAGGTTGTCATCCACGAAGCCCATGTATTTGAAGCCCGCGTGGAAGCTCCAGTTCCCGTAGCCTTTCGGCATGAAGTTCAACGGGACGGTGGCCTTGACGCCCAGCTCGTAGAGGCCGACGAACGACGCTTCATCGTAGTATTCGCCGTAGAATTCCGAGTCCGGCAGGAGCACGCGGCAGGGCAATTCGAGCTTCAGCCCGATGTCCTTGAACGTGTAGGACGGCGCGACGCCGACATCGAAATACCAGCTCGAATCCGGCAGCGCACCGGGGCCAGGCTGCGGCCCGGGCAAGGCGAGGAACGGCACCTGCGCCGCCGTGGCTTTGCCGTCGAGCTCGCGCCAGTAAATGACGTAGGGATGAAGCGCGAAGGCCTTGAGGTAGGGCGAGTCGTTGAAGCTCAGCTTCGTCTCGAGATGCTGCGAGTAGGGAATGTTCCCGATCTCCATGTTGAACGACGTGTAGGTGACATCGAGCGTGAAGTTCTTCGCGAAACCGAACGACACTCCGGCAATCGGATCAATCTCGTACCAGCTCGTGTCGGACGCGCCATTGCTGTCGCTGCTCGGGAGACCGTCCGTGCCGAAGCAGTTCCACACGCCGCCGACCAGCGTCACGTCGTTGATGAACGCGTCGTCCTTGTAGAGATTGAAGAAACCGAGCGCGAGCTGCTGGAAGACGAGCCCCTGGTTCTGCACGATCATGCCGCGCGGCGTGAGATACTTGTCGGAGAACTCGGAGTTGAGCAGCACGTGGACCTTAGAGGTCGGCGATTCCTCAGCGTGCGAGTAAAGCGGTGCGGCGAGCGCCAAGGCGGCGAAGGTGGTGGAAGCCAGTGGCAGGTAGCGCGAGGCGGTGGTGCGGCGGGTGGAGTTCATGCAGAGGTCGGTTGAAGATTGAAGTTCGGGGTGGAGGTTTTCGTTTTCGAAAGTTGGTGTCGTGCGACTCACGAAACCACCATTAGCCATCCGCGTGCCATCGTTCCTCTTCGCGCAAAACCCCTGTGTTTGTTGGCTTCCTGCGCGTGCCAACCGGAGACCCGCCATTCGCTCCGTGTTTCATCTGTCGCCGGTGAAACACTTGAAACACTCCCCGGTTCAGCCTGCCGCCGTTTCCTCTTGGGCGAGCTTCCGGTAGATGCGCGTGCGATGGACGCCAAGCAGGCGAGCTGCGTCCGCGATGTTGCCGTTCGTCTCCTGCAATGCGCGTTGAATCAGGATGTCCTCCGCCTCGGCGAGGTTCAGAGGAAGGGCC
>CAMCCU010000562.1 GCA_945872975.1 Pedosphaera parvula Ellin514 | reverse complement strand
TTCGCAGTCAACGAGCCGCCCGCTTTTTCCTCGGACGCTTTCCGGGCCGCGATCCACGCCGGGTCATCGCGGAACGCCTTGAAGGAAGCCGCCGCCGCTTCCTTGCTCTTGTGCGCGAGAATGTAAACCAGCGTGTCATCCGCGCCCTGAGCCTTATCCATCGGAGTCCAGTAACCGAAGTTCATCATGCCATACTTGGCGAACAGGGCGACCGTGTGATCGCGGAAACGCGCGTTAAGATTCGGGAGACGGCCCGGCTCGCACTTGTAGATGCGCAATTCGAAAGCACGGGCTTCACCGGACGATGATGCGGCAATCGCGGGTGAATAATCGGTGGCGCTCAGAAACGGGTTTTCCGCCTTCGTCACCAACGGTCCATTCGCCTCCGACGCCTTGTAAGCGGCCTTCCAATCCGCGTCATTCATGAACGCCTTCCACGATGTCTCCCGCGCGTCGCGGCTCGGATAGGACAGCAGGAAGCTCAGTTTATTCTCCGGCTTCCCCTCCTTATCCAATCGTTCCCAATAGCCAAGGCTCGTGATGCCGTGCTTGGCGAAGAGGCCGAGCGTGTGCTCACGAAACCGTTTGTGCAGCGCGTCCATCTTGCCGGGGGCAACATGGTAGGTGCGCAGTTCGTAGCAACGAGTGTCCTTTTCAGCGGCGACGGCGGTGGCAAACATGGCAACAGAGAGAAACGCGATGAGTAAAGATTTCATAGTGGTAACAAGTCCCGATGCCACCGGTAAAACGCCGGCGTGTCAAAATAAATCCTGAGTTCAATGTTCGCGCCGCCATTCCAGTGCACCGCGTGCGGCACGCGTTCCTGTCGCGAAGCAACCCTGCATCAGGTAGCCGCCGGTCGGGGCTTCCCAGTCGATCATTTCGCCGGCGATGAATACTCCCGGCAGCCTTCGCAGCATGAGCGCGGAATCCAGCTCACTCCAACGAACACCGCCCGCAGAGGAGATTGCTTCAGCCAGGGGTCGCGGCCCAGCAAGCTTCAGCGCGCAGCCTTTCACAGTCGCAGCGAGCGACTCGGCGGAGGTGAACGGCTCGCCGCCCGGCAGGTTGCTCAGAATGGCGAACGCCGCGTCGCTCAACCGCCAGCGAGAACGGGCTTCGGCGAGAAAGTTGCGCGAGCAGTTGCCAAGCTTCTTCACGAGCTGCCCGACGGTGTGGGCGGGTTTGAAATCAATGATGATCTCCGGCTCCTGCATCCCGCGCAGAGCCGGACCGAGCTGGTAAATCGTGCCGCCCTCGATGCCGTAGCTGGTCACGAGCAGTTCGCCCGTCGCCATCGATTCACCGGCGCGAGCAGTGATGTTCTTCAGCGGTTGACCTTCCGCCAGCGCGCACACGCCGGGGGGCCACGAGATCTCCCAACCGCAATTGGCGGCCGTCAACGGACTGGTCATCACGCCCAGCTTTTCCAGGACAGAAACCCACCCGCCGTCCGAGCCCGTCTCCGGCCACGAGCCGCCGCCGAGCGCGAGTATCACCGCGTCCGTGTGAACGGTGCGCGTCTCTCCCTCGGTTTGAAAATCCACCTGCCATTGCGCGCCCGGGCGCAGGCCCGACCAGCGATGACGCATCGCAAATTGAACCCCGGCTTCCCTCAGCCGATGCACCCATCGACGCAACAGCGGCGCAGCCTTGAGCTCGCGCGGATAGACGCGACCGCTGGTGGCGGCGAACGTTTCCACCCCGAGATCAGCCGCCCATTTCCGCAACGCATCGGCATCAAATTCCGCGAGGAGTGTGCGCCAGAATTCGGGCGGTTGTCCGTCACCGGTGTAGCGCGTGGCGAAGCGTTCGAGCGGTTCGGTATGGGTGAGATTCAAGCCACCGCGACCGGCGACGAGAAACTTCCGGCCCACCGACGGCTTGGCATCGAACAGCGTCACGGAAGCTCCGCCTGCCGCAGCTACTTCCGCTGCACGCAAGCCCGCTGGTCCGCCGCCGATGATTGCAATGTCGATGCCGAATCGAAACAGAGCGTCCGGCATCGCGCAACGATGTTTGCCGTTGCGGAAGCTTCAGGGAGAATCAAGGACGCGCTGACAATCCGGGCTGATCAGGCGGTTGGTTTAACCGCTCGCCGATGAACCACGTCTCCACTTTCTGACGCGCCCACGGGGTCTTGCGCAGAAACGTGAGAGCAGACTTCACACTCGGATTGAGCTGGAAACAGCGGACGGGAATGCGACGACCCATCTCGCTCCAGCCATGCCGTTGCACGAGTTGATTGATGATGGTTTCCAGCGTGATGCCGTGCAAAGGATCGCGTGGATGTGAGGCGGGCTCGGGCATGGGAGATTTAGCTTTTCAACTCTGCGGCAGATCAAAATTCATCGCGCCGTGTCCGGCGCGATGAATGGTTGAATGCTCACAGAGCATCCGGTCAGGAAGTCTTGCGGGAGGCCGCAGGCGCAGCTTTGGGCTTCTCTTTCTTCGGCTTCTTGACTTCGCGTTTCTGACTTCGATTTCCTTTTGCCATAATATTTTTCTAGTTAGTACCGGCCACCAGCTATGCTGTTTTGATCGGATTTTGCAACAGAAGACACGCTCCGCGGTTCGCCCGGTCGCATCTGGACACAGCCCCCGGAGCGCCGCCTTTAGGCCGCTTCAAGATCCGGGCCTCATTGACGAAACGATTGGCCTGCGGGCTTTGGGAAGATGAAGCGGCGTAAACACCGCGCTCCGGGGATGTGCCACGACCAAAGTTCCGTCGGGACGGCATCTTGGTAGCAATGGTATAGACGGAGACATCCCTGCTCCGTGCTTTCCTTTCGCGTCCTTTCGCGTGTTTGGCGGATCTCATCCCGGCGTTCACTCCCAAACCCCGCGCCGCCGTAGCCGACGACGTGAGGAGGCGGATTTCCTTGGTTCCCAGCACGTCCTCACGTCCTCGACTGCGACAGGTTTTGAACATGGCTCTGGGTTCATTGCGTTCATTCGCGGCCCATTCAACGGTCGGATCTGGGAGCATCTGAGCCGAACATGCGGAACCCCTAGCTCCGGTCGCTAGTGACAAATGTCATGGGTCACCCATGACATTTGTCACTTAATTCTTTGGCGGTACGTCACTACCGCGCGTTTTTGAAAACGGGCATTCTCTCTCCCGTGATTCGTGATTTGGCCCGTCGGGCACGCAGCGGTTTCGGAGGTGTAACGCAAGGAACACACGGACATGCGTCGCGGTTGGTGAGCTGTGACTGCAATGCGCCAAAACTTTTTGTCAGGGACGTCAGGGACGTGAGTGGGAGTACTGGGGAAACGAGAACGAAATGAAACCATCGGATTGGAAAACGGGCGGCAGACCGGCAAGGCAGGCATCATCGATTCAATCGATGAGCCTCGATGAATCGCCGGCCTGCCGCACAGGCTTCAGCCCGGACGATGCAGCCCGTGTTCAGGGTGGCACAGGCCACCGGCCTGTGGGGACGGGCTACCAGCCCGGCCAGATCACGTCAGAGCACCTATGGCCAATCGTAGCCGCCGACTTGAGGAGGCGGATTCCCGTGATGGTCGGCGCAACCATCCGCCTCGTTATCTCGGCGGCTACCAATCCACGGGACTTCCATCCACGCTTTCAGCACCACCCATCCAGAGACCTCACTTTTGGCCCTGTTAC
>CAMCCU010000561.1 GCA_945872975.1 Pedosphaera parvula Ellin514 | reverse complement strand
TTTGCTTCCTGGAGGCCGGGCACGGGCGTGCGCTTGAGGCGGATGTCATCAAAGAATTCCTGCATCTCGATGCGCCATGATTCGTCGCCGCGTGGGAACTCCCAGATGGTCGTCTCGGGCGGGCCCATCTGGGGAAGCATCTTGTAGTAAGTCAGCTTCTCCAGGCCGTAACTGCCGCCGAGCCCTTCCCAATGGAGCTTCGCGTCGCGACCGTAGATCTCCAGGCTGAATAGATTCCTCCACTCGGTGCAGCTCGCGTGCAGCCACGCGGTCTGACCGGCAACGTTGCGCAGGCTGAGAAACGCGTTGTCATCGACGGGCATGTTCCAGAAATACGTCGGCGCATGTCCTTCCACGTGCGTGAACTCGCCAAGGAAAATGCCGGCGAGATCGATGAGGTGAACGCCTTGATCAATCAGTTCACCGCCGCCAGCCAGCTTGGGATCGGCACGCCACTCCTTGTCGTAGCCAACGCGTCCGCCCTGGCCGTAGCGTCCGCGCACAAACATCATCGGGCCGAGCGCGCCGCTGCGGAAAATCTCCAGCGCCTTGAGGCACGCGGGATGGTAGCGATGGTTGTAGCCGACACGAACGAGCGCGCCGGTCTTCGCAGCGGCGGCTTCGAGCGTCTCGAGTTCCTTCATCGAAATCGCGCCGGGCTTTTCGATGAGGACATGCTTGCCATTCTCTGCAGCCTTGATGGCGAGCGGTGCGAGGGAGGCGTTGATGGTGGCGATCATCACGGCTTCGACATTCGGCGCGGTGACGGCTTGCGCGACGGAATCGGTGGCGACGCAGCCGGGCGATTGGGCAGCGAGCTTCTTCGCGCGGTCGAGATCAAGATCGCAGGTGACGGTAACGCAGCCGGGCGGCAGAAGATTGAGACGCTTCTGGCCAACGAGGCCGCAGCCGATGAGGGCGATACGAGGATGGGTCATGGTTTTAATGACCAATGACTAAAACCCAATGACCAATCAATGGCCAATTCCAAGGGTCCGGGGAACTTTCGCCGTTGAAAAGTCTGACTCATGGGCAATTGGTTATTGGTCATTCCACTTCTTTCCCCGGTCTTCCGGAACGATGCGGCGCAGGCAATAGATGTCGGACTTCGCCAGCTCGTCGCGATGTTCGGCGAGCTTGGCCCACGGATCCCATTGCGCGCTGATCAGGCGTCCGGTGATGCCGTCGCTCTCGGCGCTCGCGAGATAGACGGCGAGCCCGGCACCGAGGTCGAGTGAGGTCGCGCCTTTCTCCTTCCACTGTTTGTTCTTGTCGAAGAACGCCACGCCGACTTTCTCCGGGCCGGCGGCGAGGACCTCATCAACGAGCCGCGTGGCCAGCGCACCGGGAGCGATGGCGTTGACGTCGATGTGGTGGGGTTGAAGTTCCAGGGCGAGAGTTTCCATCAGGCGCACGACGGCAGCTTTGCTCGCAGCGTAGGAACTGATGTTCGGCAACGGATTCGTCGCGCCGCCGCCGCTGAGCACAACAATCTTGCCGCGTCCGGCTTTCTTGAAGTGCGGAATGACGGCGCGGCAGGGCAGGAGAACACCGAAGAGATTGATATCGATGGCGCGCCGCCATTCGTCGAGGTTCACAGATTCCGTCGGACCCATCGGTCCGTAGATGCCGGCGTTGAGGACAAGGATGTCGAGGGAACCGAGTTCACGAAGCCCGAAGGCGACGAGATCGTTGACCTGAGTTTCGCTTGAGACATCGCAGGCTTTCGCGAGAACTTTTTGGGACGGAAAGTTTGCGGCGAGTTCGGCGCGTGTCGCGTTCAGCTCATTCTCGCTGCGGGCGCAGAGGACGATGTTCGCACCTTCGCGCAGATAATGTTCAGCGATGACTTTGCCAAGTCCCTGGCTGCCGCCGGTGATGATCGCGTTGAGGTCTTTGAGTTTCATGAACGCAGGCGAGTAGAGCATGAGGAGCGGCGATGGAGCAACAAATCCTCCACGGGCGGGACCAACCGATCAACGTCACCCGGATGGACTGGCTTGCCTTGAAACGCTGCCGACCGCACCGCAGGCTACATGTCCAGCAAACCCTTCACGCGTTCCAATCCTTTCTCAGTGCGCGCGAACAGCGGCTTGAGGTCATCCCTCTTAATCTCAAGCGCGCCCAGCAAATCACCATGCTCTGGCGTCAGGGATGCCAGAGGCTTTCCCAAGTTGTGCGCGATCCAATTTCCGAGGCAGATGGTCACCGCTGAACGCTGGAACGGATTGGCCGCCTGGGTCGTCGGCGTGTGATGGAACTCAATGGCTGCACAGACTTCCGGAGGAAGGTTCCACTTGGCGAGAAGACGTCCGCCAATCTCAGCGTGGTCCGTGCCGTAAGCGCCGCGTTCCGCGCCGACCAGACTGACGGAGCCGGCGGCTGACGTTCCGATCAACTCACCGTACTTCGCCCGCTCCACGGATGCGAAGATGAGCTTGCCGATGTCGTGCAACAGTCCGGCCGTGAACGCCGGGCCGTTGGCTTCGCCGATGTGATCGGAGATGACGGAGGCAGCGACGGCGGTGGTCACAGAATGACGCCAGAGATCGCTGACATCGACCGCATCGGCAGCGCCGGGGATGGCGCGCGCGCTGGCACCGAACATCGCGGCGACGACGGTATAAACCTCGTAGAATCCGATGCGCGAGACCGCTTCAAACATGTCGCTGGCCGGTTCGCCGCCGCCCATGAACGCGCTGTTGCAGCGTCGCAAAACCTCGGCCGTGATCGAAGGTTCCAATCTGACCAGCTCGACGACTTTATCCACATCACGATCGGGCTCCTTGAACAACCCGAGCAACTCGATCAGCAGGGTGGGTGCTGGCGGAAGCTGGGTCACCGATTCGATGTATTGATCGACTTTATCCATAATGGCATCAACAAATTGTCATGATTATCCATGGCCCTGGCACCAGCGCCGACATGACCATGCCGCAGGGTATCGGACTGCACGACGTTGCCATTAGAGGGAATCTTGTCCGCGGTAAAAAACGATTCGAAGCCGCTGAGAAATGAAGCGACCCGCCCAGTGTCGCCCGTCCTTTTATCGGTCAGCAGCCCGGCCGACCGACAGGAGCTCCACGCTGGGGATGCTGGCAAGTTCCTTGTCGAGAAACCGGTTGGGATCAACGAACAGCGTGCGTTTCATGGCGCAGACCAGTTGGGGCCAGAAAGCCTGGCGGAAGGCGGGCCACTCGGTGCAGACGGCAGCGGCGTCAGCTTGATTAAGGGCGGAAGCGATGTCTGAGGCGAGGGTGATCGCGGCGAGTTCTGACGGAAGAGATTTCAGCGCGGGATCAAATGCCTGCACGCGCGCTCCAGCGGCGAGGAGTTGCTGGCAAAGCTCGACAGCGGCGCTGCGGCGGAGCGTGTCGGTGTTCGGTATGTAAACGAGCCCGAGCACCGCGATGGTCTTGCCGCGCAGATCGCCGAGGCACGACTGGAGTTTGCGGAACGCCCAACCGCGATGGAGATCGTTGCTGCGTTTGATCGCGGGAATGAGATCGATGGTCTCGTTGTTCGCCTCGGCAATTTTGGTGAGCGAAACGACATCGCGCGCAAGCGTGCCGCCGGCGAAGGGACCGCCGGGACCGAGGTACGCCTTCGGCCCGATACGGATGTCGCTCTTCAATCC
>CAMCCU010000560.1 GCA_945872975.1 Pedosphaera parvula Ellin514 | reverse complement strand
CGTAATGGGACCGGCCTCTTCGCTGGCACAATCAAATCTGCCTTCGCCGAGATGGTGGTGGCACGACACAGCAGCAGCGGGCTGGACAAACATTTCGCTGGAATTGATCCGCACCGCCGCGGAGTCGGATGACGCTGCCGCCCAGTATCAATTCGGCCGAGCGTGTTTTGTAGGAGACGGTCATGCTCGAGACATCGAGGAATCGGTAGTTTGGATAAAACGAGCCGCTGAACAAAAGTATGCTCCCGCCGAATTCGTGCTAGGAAGGTTCCATCTCAACGGAGTCGGACTAAGCAAAAATGATTCAGTCGGATTCGATTGGATTTCACGTGCCGCACAGCAAGGGCATCCCTTTGCAATGGGAGTGCTGGGAAGACTTTATCAATACGGCGAAGGCACTCGCCGCGACGCGCCGAAAGCGCTCGAATGGTTGAAACGAGCAGCACACGCCGGCTTGACCGAAGGGGCGATGTGGCTGGGCGAATTCTACGCGAAGGGCGAAGGTGGCACGGTGCGGCGCACAAACCACGTTGATGCCTTGCGGTGGTACGAACGTGCGGCATCCAACGGAATGGTCGCCGCGATGACTATTGTTTCCGATTTGTATCGCATAGGCTTGGGAAGTCCACCCAACGCCACGGTTTCCTTGCATTGGGCACGGGCTGCTGCAGACCGGAACTACCCTGAAGGGTTGGAACGGCTTGTAGGTTTTTACACGGCTGGATTGGTGGAACCTCGCGGGCCCGACGACACACCTGTCGAGCTGCTGCGGCGCGCCGCTGTGTATCGCGCCTACGCCTCCTTGGGAACCAATGCCCAACCTTGGGTATTTCGATCGTCAAGTGCCCTCGTAGGAGATTGCCGCGAACTCTGGACCCGCTACCGATTTGGAATCGGTACACCGCGTGACTACGTTGCTGCCGCAGAATGGATGTGGGTTGCTTTTCAGGAGGACCTAAGAAGGGTCGCTGCGGGTCAACGCAGCCTCGATGATCGGGAGCAAGCTGGTAATCCCTTTGAAACGATCCTGAACGGCAGAGCGACTCCGTTAACATCGGATGAGCGCTTGTGGCACGAGGCAGTTCGGTTAATTCATTCCGCACTGGATGACGGTCAAATCGATGCCTGGTACCAGATCGGCGTGAGCTACCGCGATGGTGGAACACTTACGCCTAAACGGCCAACGATGGCGTGGCCCTGGTTGAGTCAGGCCGCCGAAATGGGCCACGTGACCGCGCAACCTGCGCTGGAAAGTTTAAAGAGCAGCCTTACTGCCGATGAATTATCTGGGGCGAAGCGACTTTGGGTTCCCTCACCAAAGCGATAGATATCATTCTGGAAGCAATGGATTCTCGGTTTCCAAAATGGATGCGGAAGGGAGGAGTGCTGGGGAAAAATTTGGATCCTGCGCAACTCCTTTAACGGGGAGGTGTCAACATCGACGGCATAACAGGAAGCTGACCTTTCGCACTGGCCCACTGCGTCCATCCCCTTCAATACTCACCCTGAATCGGCACGACCTGGCTCGTAAATCGCGTGCAAATGAGACTCTTGACCTCTCTTACTGATGGCAAGAATCTGACCATCCGATTCAAGAAAATGATGGAGGAGTTCAAATAGTGAAGGACGCGGTCAGTCTTCTCAAAGGGACGGAGCTTTCACACGAGGGTCTGGCCACGCTCTCTGGGCGGTTCGATTTGGTTCGAGTCAGTTACTTCGCTAGTTCACCACATTGAAAGGCGGCTGGCCGAGCAAGACACGGCGGCAGTTCTGGCTGCCTTTCACGCGCATGTCGATGAGACCTTCCTCTGAGTAGAATGCCGCGTGCGGATTGATGATGATGCGGTCGTGCGCGGGGTGATTCGGATCGCGCCACGCTTTGATGAGCGGATGGTCGGGCGACGGAGGTTCGGTTTCCAATACGTCAATCGCTGCGCCGCGCAGATGGCCGGAGGTGATGGCGTCGAGAACGGCGAGGACATCCACCACGCCGCCGCGCGACGTGTTCACGAGGAACGAGCCGGGACGCATCTTCGCGATGGTGTCGCGGTTGAGCAGATGTTTCGTCTCGGACGTGAGCGGGCAGTGCGCGCTGACGACGTGGGCTTGCGCGAGCAGTTCATCGAGCGTTTCGACGGAGCGGATGCCGAGGGATTTGTCGCGGCCTTGGGGCACGTGCGGATCGTAATAGACGACGTCCATGCCGAGCGCCTTGGCCCGCAGCGCAGCGGCGGTGCCGATGCGACCAATGCCAATCACGCCGAAGACGCGTCCGCGCAGGCGCAGCACGGGCGCGACCTGCGTGTAGCTCCAGTCGCCCTGGGCGTTTTGCAGGCGGGTGTTCAGCGAATGAATGCCGCGCGTGAGCGTGAGCATCATGCCGATGGCGGAATCCGCGACGTCTTCTGTGCCGTAGTCGGGAATGTTCGCCACGGTGATGCCGCGTGCGCGTGCCGCTTCACGGTCCACGTTGTCGAAGCCGACGCCGCAGCGGACGATGAGCTTGCACTTCGTGAGCCGCGCGATGGTGGCGGCGGACAGGCCGAGGTAATGGTAGACCATCACGATGTCGGCGTCCTCGATACGCCCGGCGAGCTCGCTTTCGCTCTTCGCGTCGAGGGCGATGATGTCGGCCAGATCACCGAGGATGCGGCGTTCGTGTTCGAGCGGTCCGGTGATGAAATCCGTGATGACGACTTTGGCGCGATGGTTCATGAGGGTGTGTTGAAATTTTTCCGAGTGGATAAGGTGCGACGGTTCAATGGGGCGGAGGGAGGATCTCGATACCGTATTGGGGCGCGGCGGCCAGCAGGCGTTCGATGTCGGCGGGCAGGACTGGCAGCGGCGGGGAATCGAACGACGGCACCGGTTGCGCGATGCCGGCGATGAATTTCTCGAAGCCCGGCGGGGTGACGAGGATCAGCATCCGGGCTGGAGCGTTGCTTTCGTTTTTGAAGGAGTGCGGGATTCCGCGCGGCCCTTGAACAAAGGTTCCCGGGCCGGCGGTGATGCGTTTGCCATCGAGCGTGAAGGTGACTTCGCCTTCGAGAATGAAGAAGGCTTCGTCTTCGCGGCGATGGATGTGAGGTGGCGGACCGCCCCCGGGCAGGACGCGTGTTTCAAGGAACGCGTAGCCGCCGCCGGTTTGGTCGCCGCTGGCGAGAATGCGGTAAACATCGCCGACGGCCGAGAATGCCGGACCTTCGCCCGGCGCGGAGTGAATGACTTGTGCTGTGGTGGGCATGGTTCAAGGATCAATAGTGCGGCGACAAATTTCAAGGTTCGCGAGAGTGATGCTCGGCGCATCGAGAAAACTGTTGTCAGCCGGAGGCTCATTTCCTAGCGTCGCGAATCAATTGCACACTGGCGCGCGAACAAATCCGTTCGTTCGCCCAGGCGTGTGCCGCACGAAGGAACACTATGAGATTCAATCTTTGGACGATGGGTTTGGCTGCTGCCGGATGGGTGACACTGCCGGGCGTGGCCAGTGCGGAGGAGCAGGGAAGCCAGTTATGGACGGCGGTATCGTCCACGACGCTGAGCGGCTACATCAACACGTCGATCCATTGGAATCCCGGCACCGGCAATGGCAACGTTCCCTATTATTTCTACAACACGACGACGAAGCAGGACGGATT
>CAMCCU010000559.1 GCA_945872975.1 Pedosphaera parvula Ellin514 | reverse complement strand
AGCGGCGGGACCCATCCGGCGGCTGTCTCGGCGGAAGTCAGGTTGTTGCTCACGCCGCAGAACTGGCCGGCCTGACCGATCCAATTCAACGGCGTGGTCGGAACCCAGGTGCCTTCGTTGTCGCTTGTCGTTACCTGGCCATCGGCGCTCACGCCGATGCCGTTCGGCGCGCGCAATCCGCGACCATAGATCTCCAACTTCTTTCCGTCCTTGCTCAACTTGAAGAGACAGCCCGAGTGCGAGCATACTGTACCGTTGCCGAGGGAAGCCTTCTGATTGCCGAAGCCGCCGCCGCCGGAATTCACCGGGTTCGCCTTTGCGAAATAGAAATTTCCCTTCTTGTCCGTTTGCAGATCGAACAGAAATTCGTGGAACCCGCGCGTGGACATCACCTGGTTGTTGAAGTTCTCGTAGTAGTCCGCTTCGCCGTCCTTGTTCAGATCATGGTAACGCGTGATCTGGTCGCGGCCGCTCGTGTAGATCACTTCGTCGACAATCACCAGGCCAAGCGTCTCATACTGGCCTGAGGCGTAGCGACGCCACTCCAGCTTGTCCAATGTGTCGTTGATGCCGCTCACGATCCAGATGTCGCCGTCGTGCGTGCAAAGCGCGGCGCGTTTGCCATCGGCGAAGAAATCCATCCCGGCGAAACGCACGCGACGCTTCCACGGATTCTCCGTGGGCGAGGTGATCGAGTCCGTCGCATAAGCGCCGTCCGGAGTCACGCTGGTGTTCAGCACGCCCTTGGTCACGACCGTTTCAGGCCAGCGCACGGCGCCGCCCTTGTTGAAAGCCACCATCGCCGGTTTCTCTGAGAGGAAGCCTGCGACCTTCGATTGATTGCCCGCTTCACCACGCCAGATGAACACGCTGAACAACGCCGGTGAAGTTCCCTTCGCGATCTTCAACAGCGCGCGCGAATCGGCTGTGACCTCCAGCGTCACGCCCTTCGGCGCACCGGCCAGCGCGATCCAAGTCACGTTCGTTCCGGTGGTCAGCGTGAGCGTGCCGCCCTCCATTTTCGCCGTCGCGCCTTCGACTTCTGCGAGCAGCGCGATCAAGTTCGCCTTCGCCTTCGTCGTCTGGAACGTGCGCGTGAAGGCGATTTCGTTTCCAAGTCCAAACATCCCGGGCTGCTCGTGAATCTTCGTGCCGAGCACGGTGTAGCTCAGCACGACGCTGGGGCCGTTCACGTAGAGGCCGTCCCATCGGCACCATTCCTCCGGCAACGGCCCGAACGGTTCCGCGCGCGGGTCCGTGAATTCGCCTTTCGCATTCGCCCAGCCCGGTCCCTGGCGCGTGCCGAACTTCTGCTCGCCCACGATGCCCGGATGCGAACCATGTCCGCCATCGAACGCCACACCCTTGGTCGTGATGTATCCACCTGTCCAGCCCGCCGCCAGGCGCAGCAGGTCGGTATCGAACAGAACATTCGCTGCATCGCCCGGCGCGACGCGGATCGCGAGCCCTTTCATCGCGACGTTGTTCGAGGGAAAGTTTGCGCTGATGCACGCGCCTTGAAACGGGAAGTCGTCCTGCAACAGGGCGGATTTGCCTTTCCGCTCGTTCTGCGCCGAGGCTCCGCCCGCCAAGGCTGCGAGGAACAGACCGACGAGAAGCGAAGTGAGGGACGGACTCCGCGTCAGGCGGAGAGACGATGGGATAAACTCTGCGCGCGCCGTCCGAACAGCGTCGGCGCAGTCTGTGAGCGTTGTATGATGCATTGCTTCTGTTTGACCGAGGTCGAGTAATGCCGCCCGGAACCAAAGTGAAACGCTGCGGCTCCTCCGGCTTCTGGTGAAGCGGGAGCGAACGGCGCGGGTCGAGGTTCTTTAGCGGACCGGTTCATCTTTGCGCGGTTTTGGACACCAGAGCAGCGGGAGGTATTCACGGAAATTCCGCGTGGAGTCCAAGTGAGCGATTGTGTCCACACGCGCCTCCGCGTTAGCCTCCGCAGCTTATGAGCAAACCTGCTTGTCCGATGTGCGAAATGACTGAAATTCTTGACCACCCTGAGAAATGGGAATGCGTCACCTGCGGTCACGAGTGGGAACGCACGCCTGAGACTGAAGCCCCTGCCGGACCTCGCGTTGTCAAGGACGCCCACGGCCAGGTGCTCGTGGACGGCGATTGCGTGACGCTGATCAAAGATCTCCCGCTCAAAGGCTCCTCGCAATCGCTCAAGGGAGGAACGAAATCCAAGCCCATCCGCCTCGTCGATGGCGACCACGAAATCTCCTGCAAGATGGACGGCATCTCCATTGGTCTTAAAGCCTGCTTCGTGAAGAAAGCCTGACGGGGAACTGCGATGGACTGCGACTGACCGGGCGCGAGTAGTCTCTGGTGGCGAGGCTGCCGCGATCCACTTGCTGGCCAAGCACCCGGCGGAAACTCAGCCTCGGATCGTCTTGAAGTTATCCAGACAGCGCCTGGCAGTCTCCATCTGAGGAAATCTGCTGCCCTCCTGCTCGATGAGATAGTGCTCCACACCGCCGACGGTCTCGGCGAGTTCGAGCAGTTCCTTCCATCGACCGATGCCTTCGCCCAGCAACACGCGATAATGCTTCTGCGGGTCGGACGACCAATCCTTGAGATGATACGTCTTGATGCGGCCCGCGTTCGCGCGAATGAACGCCAGAGGGTCCGCGCCCGCAGCGAGACACGTCGCCACATCGAGCTGGAACGAGACTTCCTTCGGCGTGTTCCCGGTCAGGATGTCGATCGGGCGCGTCCCGTCCACCGGCCGGAAGTCCACGTCCCAATTGTGATAGCCGCAGCCCAGGTTCGCGGCCTTCAGTTTCGGCGATGCCTTGCTCAAGACCTCCGCCGTGCGCCGCCATCCGTCGAGATTCGCCTGCGGACCCGCGTGCGCCATGATGACGTAGCGACTGCCGAGGATGTGATTCAACTCGATCACGCGCGGCAGATGTTCCTCCGTGAAGTGCTTTGCGCCGGTGTGATTCGAGAAACAGCGCAGCCCCAAATCATCCATTTGCTTCCGCACCTCTTTGGCGCGGTCCGGCGTCCAGTCCGAGTAAGGCGCCCAGAACTCCACGCACTCGTAGCCCATTTCGCGCAGCGCCTCGAGCGTCCCCATCAAGTCGCGCTTCTCATCATCGCGCACCGAATACATCTGGAGGCCGATGGGAACACGTTTGACCGGCTGCTTCGGCGCCGCCAGCGCGCTGGACAAGAATGGAGTCGCTCCAAGCATTGCGAGAAACAACCGCCGGGAAACGGTGTGGGTGTTCATGATTGTGGTTTGAACAATGCGATTGAGCCTCCGCCTTTCGTAAGGTGAAAGCCGATGGTGCTATCGTCCTGCCCTGTCGCGCGCAGCAGGGTGAAAACCTGGAGGCTGCGGAATAGTTTGGCGATCGGCTTTGGCGGTGGCTGGGCTGCTCTCTAGCCCTGTCCCAGCTCGCGCTTCACTGCTGCGAAGGCGTCGAGCGCGTGCTGAAGATCCTCCAGCGAATGCGCGGCGGAAATCTGCGTGCGGATGCGCGCCCTGCCTTTCGGCACGACGGGATAGCTGAAGCCGATCACGTAAACGCCCTTGGCCAGCATGGCGTCCGCGAAGCGCGTCGCGAGCGCGGCATCACCCAGCATCACCGGACAGATCGGATGTGTGCCGGGCAGAATGTC
>CAMCCU010000558.1 GCA_945872975.1 Pedosphaera parvula Ellin514 | reverse complement strand
GGCTCTGCGACTTGAGCCATTCCTTGTGCGAATTGATGAACCAGGAAAACCGGCTCACATGCAGCACGTCCGTGCCGAGGCTGGAGATGCTGCGGAGGAAAGCGTTGTTCAATCCCGTGATCGCCGTCCCCATCAGCGTCACCGTGACGATGCCAATGACAATACCGAGCGTCGCCAGCACGGACCGCATCTTGTTCCCGCGAATCGCGCCACCCGCGATGCGCACACCCTCCACAAACTCAGCGCCAAGCTTCATGACTTCATAGCTTCGCGGCGTCCGCAACGGCAGGCCGCTGGCTGACCGGACGAACCTGGCTCTCGACCCGCTCGTCGCTGGCGATCAAACCATCCCGGATGCGGATGATGCGCCGCGCATGTCGCGCCACGTCTTCCTCGTGCGTCACGACGATGATCGTGTTTCCCTTTTCCGAAAGCGCCTCCAGAACATCCATGATCTCCGCGCCGGTTTTGGAATCGAGATTCCCCGTCGGCTCGTCCGCGAGAATGATCGATGGGTTCGTCACCAGCGCCCGCGCGATGGCAACGCGCTGCCGCTGGCCGCCGGACATTTCGTTGGGCTTGTGGTGAACGCGATCCGCCAGGCCCACCTGTGCCAGCGCATCCAGCGCGATCTGCTTCCGCTCCCCTGCCCCGACGCCGGCGTAGATGAGCGGCAGCTCAACGTTGTGCAACGCGTGCGAACGCGGGAGCAGGTTGAACGTCTGAAAGACGAAACCGATCTCGCGATTGCGCACGTCCGCCAGCGCGTTGTCATCCATCTGGCTCACATCGGTTCCATTCAAATCATACTGGCCGGAGCTCGGCGTATCGAGGCAGCCGATGAGATTCATCAACGTCGATTTGCCCGAGCCGGACGGCCCCATGATCGCCACGTACTCGCCGCGTTCGATGTTAAGCGACACTTCACGCAAGGCATGAATCGTCTCCCCGCCCATCTGATAGCGGCGAGAGATTTGGTGCAGGCGGATGAGTGGCATGGCAGAGGGATCAGAAGGACCAATGTCCAATGAGCAACGAGCAACTGGCGTGTTTCAAACCTTGAGCATTGGACATTACCTCATCGTTCACTTCTTCACCTCTTCCTTCTCCGGCTCGCCGCGCTTGATCTTCTTGCCGTCCTCGAGGTCGCGGCTGATCGCCTTGTAACCGCCGGACACCACCTCCTGCCCTTCCTCCAGTCCCTCCGTGATCTCGGAATAGTTCTCGTCGCTGATGCCGCGCTTCACCGGCACTGACCGCACCGCGTCGCTCGCCGTAAGGAAGACCACCTCGATCGGTTTCGGTGCATCACCAGGCTTGCGCTCGCCGCTGATTGCATTCGTGGCAGATGCCTTCGCGACCTCATTCGTCACGCTCCCCTTCCCTCCGTCAGTCTTCGGCAGCCGAGTCGTCACGCTCTGGATCGGCACGCTCAACACATTCGTGCGCGACCGCGTCTCGATCTCCGCCGTCACCGACATGCCGGGACGGAACGTCTCCTTGTCCTTGATGCGAATCTTCACCTCGAACCGCGTCGCCTCCTGGCTCTGACCGCCGCCGCCACCGCCGCCACCGCCTCCTTGCGCGCTGAGGCTGCGCGACGAGTTGGCGATCTCAGTGACGACTCCCGTGAACTTCCGGTCGCGAAACGCCTCCACCTCCAGCCGCGTCTTCTGGTTCAGCGCGATCAACACCACATCCACCTCGCCGATGTCCACGCGCGCCTCCATCTCGTTCAAGTCCGCGACCACCATCACCTCGGTGCCCGTCATCATCGCCGTCCCCACCACGCGCTCGCCGAGCTGCGAGTTCAGCTTGCTGATCGTCCCGGTGATGGGAGAAAAAATCGTCGTCTTGGCCAGCTCCTCCTCCGCGCGTTGCAACGCCGCCTTCGCCACGTTCACCTGATGCTCCGAGGCGCGAAAGGACGCGAACGCCACCTCGGCCGCCGTCTTCATTTCGAGAAACACCGAATCCGAAATCAGTTTTGCCGCCAGCAACGCCTTGTTCCGTTCCGCCTCGATCTCCGCCTTGCGCAGATTTGCGGCGGACAAATCCTTGTTCGCCACCGACGCCTGATAGCTCGCCTCCGCCGAACGTTTGCTCGCGGCGTAGAAGTCCGGCTTGATGCGCAGCAGCAGATCTCCCTTCGTCACGGACTGCCCTTCTTTCACCGGCAGCGCGATGATCTCGCCGCTGACCTCGGGACTGATCTTCACCTGCACCACCGGATAGACGCGGCCATTGGCCACCACGACTTCCGTCAGGTCGCGCCGCTTCACCTTCTCGGTCTGGATGGTGACAACCTCGTCCTTCTTGCGAAAATAGAAGAACCACGCTGCCGCGCCGCCCGCCAGCAGAAGCACGACGATGATGATCCAATACTTGCGTCCCGATTTAGTTTTGCCGTTGGCCATGATGGGTCTCCACTCAACACAACAGTGGACAGATAAGTTTCAAGTTTCTCTTGGACAGTGCTGCCGCACAGTAGTTACGCGGCCTCGGGAGATACAAGAGCCGTGAGGTAAAATGAGAGGCCCCGACACAACTCGCGAGAGCTGCTCGGAGCCTCAGCAACAAAGCTCACTACAACCGGACAGACACCGGCGACGGCGGATTTGTATAAATGCGTTTCGCCGCCACGAAACTTTCGGCGAGAAGATCAGCCGCCGACTTCCGCCTTCGCCTCAGCCGCGAGCGCGGTGCTGAGATAACGCTCACCCGTGGAGCACGCGATGGTGACGATCGTCTTGCCCTTGTTCTCGGGACGCTTCGCCACTTCGATGGCCGCGATCACATTCGCGCCCGTCGAGATCCCGACGAGGATTCCTTCCTCCTTCGCCAGACGTCGCGCCATCGCGAACGCGTCATCGTTGGAGACCTGCACGCACTCGGTAATCTGCGCGTTGCCGTTCGAATCCTTGAGATGAAGGTTCTTCGGGACGAAGCCCGCGCCAGTTCCCTGAATCTTGTGCGGGCCCGGCTTCACCGGCTGGCCAGCCAGCGTCTGCGAAATGACGGGAGAATCTTTCGGCTCCACGGCGATCGCGGTGAACGACGCCTTCTTCGGCTTGATGAACTCGTAGCAGCCCGTGATGGTGCCGCCCGTGCCGACCGCCGCCACGAAGATGTCCACCCCGCCATCCGTGTCTTCCCAAATTTCCACTGCCGTCGTCTTCGAGTGAATCGCGGGATTTGCCGGATTCTCGAACTGCTGCGGGATCCATGAATTCGGGGTCTCCTTCGCGAGCTGTTCCGCGCGGGCGATCGCGCCCTTCATCCCTTCGGTGCCGGGCGTGAGCACAAGCTTCGCGCCGAGCATCGCCAGCAGCGTGCGGCGTTCGAGCGACATCGTCTCGGGCATGGTGAGGATGATCTTGTAACCCTTGGCCGCCGCCACGAAGGCCAGCGCGATGCCTGTGTTGCCGCTCGTCGGCTCGATGATCACGGTGTCCTTCTTCAAGATGCCGCGCTTCTCGGCGTCCTCGATCATGGCCATGCCGATGCGGTCCTTCACGCTGCCGAGCGGGTTGAAGAACTCGCACTTCAGGAGAATCGTGGCGTCCACGCCATCCGTCACGCGGTTCAGTTTCACCAGCGGAGTGCGCCCGACTGTTTCGACGATGGTGTTATAGATGCGGCCCATAATTTGTCTCTTGGTAGATG
>CAMCCU010000557.1 GCA_945872975.1 Pedosphaera parvula Ellin514 | reverse complement strand
GCTGCGGGCGTCGTCCGGCTTCAGCACGAGCAACCAGGCGACGCCGATGAAGGATAGATAGACGGTCCAGGCAAACATGGTCATTGGCCGACAAAGCTCTTCCGCGTCCAGCGCCGACGAATCGCGCGGCACCGTTCGGATGAACCTGCAGGCCCAAGGTTGATTCCGTTCATACGCGGAAGATTGCACGCGGTTGTACTGAGCCACCCGCCGAACATCAAGCGGAGACCGCAACTCCTCTGGCATTCCTTGAAGAACAAAATCCGCTTGCACGTCGGCAATGATACAGTAATTTCTGTCTATACAGAAATTATGGTTACAACCAACTCCCTGAGCCGGGTTCAACAAAAGTTCGTCCTCCATTGGGGAGAGATGGGCACCAAGTGGGGCATCAACCGCACCGTGGCGCAGGTCCACGCGCTGCTCTTCATCTCGCCGAAGCCGCTGAACGCCGAGGAGATCGTGGATCTGTTGAGCGTGGCCCGGTCGAACGTCAGCAGCAGCCTCAAGGAACTTCAAGGCTGGGGCATCGTGAAGGTCACCCACGTCCTCGGGGATCGCCGCGACCACTTCGAGTCGATGAAGGATGTCTGGGAGATGTTCCGCATCGTGCTCGACGAACGGAAGAAGCGGGAAATCGATCCCACCCTGGCCATCTTGCGCGATTGCATTGCCGAGGCCGAGAAGGACAAGGAGACCGACGAATACACCGAGCAACGGCTGCGCGAACTTGCCGCGTTTTTCGAAACGACCACGGCGTGGTACGGCCAGATCCGCTCCTGGCCGACCGCCGCCTTGACGAAGTTCGTCAAGCTCGGCGACAAGGTCCGCAAGCTGTTGGGACTGGGCGGCGAGTGATGGTCTTTTGTTTGGAAGACACTTGTATGACGGCCAACATTACTAATTCTCCAACGCTCCGTGGCTCCGTTTACTATGATGCGAACTGTCCCACGTGCGTGCGCATCACCACCCTGCTCCGCCGAGCGCTTCGGTCACGCGGTTACACGCTCGTCCCGCTGCAATCTCCTGACGCCGCGACACGCCTGAAAGTTCTTCCATCGGAACTCTTCTCGGAGATGCGCCTCCTCGATCGATCGGGCCAGGTTCTCGGTGGCGCGGAGGCCATCGTCGAGATCGCGCATCACATCTGGTGGGCCCGGCCAGTCGCCTGGACGGCGAAGCTACCGTGCTTCATGCAAACCCTGCGCGTTCTCTATGAGAACCATGCCAGGCATCGCCACTGCGCGAATGGGAACTGCGCACACCGGAGACGCCATACGTCGCGCCGCGTCTTCTTCGATATGCCGTGAAACGAATCGTCATCGCGGGCGGCAGCGGATTCCTCGGACGCATCCTGATCGCGCACTTTGGCGGGCAGGGATTCGCGGTCGTGAATCTGTCGCGCTCCGAGGCCGGATCGCGGGCTGGCTGTCGCGAAGTCGAGTGGGATGGAAAGTCGCTTGGCCTGTGGTCGCACGAACTGGAAGGAGCCGAAGCCGTCATCAACCTCGCCGGCCGCTCCGTCGATTGCCGGTATCACGAACGCAACCGCCGACAGATTCTCGATTCGCGTGTTGAATCAACAAGAGTCCTCGGACAAGCGATCGCTCGCTGCACGAGTCCGCCGCGCGTCTGGCTCAACTCCAGCACGGCGACGATCTACAAACACACCTTCGGCCCGGCGTGGAATGAAGACGGGGAGATCGGTGGAACTCCGGAAGTGAACGATCCTTTCTCAATCGAAGTCGCCCATGCATGGGAAAAGGAGCTGAACATCGCTGTCACACCTCACACTCGCAAAGTTGCTCTCCGCGCGGCGATGGTGCTGGGCCAAGGCGCGAACAGCGTATTCCCCGTGCTATGCCGGCTCGTTCGCTGCGGCCTCGGCGGGCGGATGGGGAGCGGCCAACAGTTCGTCTCGTGGATTCACCAAGCCGACTTCTGTCGCGCGCTCGACTTCATCCTCGTCCACGACGAGTTGGCCGGGCCAGTCAACCTCGCAGCGCCAATGCCACTCTCAAACCAGGAGATGATGTCCACGCTCAGGCAGCTCTGCCACGTTCCGCTGGGACTTCCTGCGACCAGATGGATGCTTGAACTGGGCGCGTTTTTCCTCCGGACCGAAACAGAGCTCATCCTTAAGAGCCGCCGCGTCGTGCCGGGACGCCTTCTGAGTTCAGGCTTCGAATTTCGTTTCCCCACTTTCCGCGCAGCGTCGATCGATCTTCTTGCCGCCTCGGAAAGTTGATCCCTTTTCCACTCCGCAGTGGATGACGCTTAAATAAATTTCTCCATGCGAACGTCGATCCTCCGACAACGCCAATCGATATGAAAATGCTCACACCCCGACTCGCCGCACTCCTTTTGATTCCCACTCTCAGCCTGCTCAACGGCTGCGTCGCCATCGGAAATCGCGATGCTCAACGCCCCAACGCCACCCTCGGCCAGCAGCTCATCGATTTGCAGAAGGCCCGGGACACCGGCGCCCTCAGTGAGCCCGAGTATCAAACTCAAAAGGCGCACCTGCTCCAAGCCAAGTAACTGTTGCAGGGTCGCGAAGCGCGACATCTGGTGGTTGCTGATCGCTTCTCCAACGTTACCGCAATCGGGCCACCTTCCTAGATTGACGCGGAATTGAAGAAGCCCACACTCGCGCCGAAACCAAACTTCACCATGAACATGAAAACACTTCACCTCTCCGCCCTGGCTGTCTTTCTAACTTTTTCCTCCAGCCCAGCCCACGCTCAGCGCGACATGAGCAAGGTGGAAATCAAGGCCACCGCCGTTGCAGGAAACATCCACATGCTCGAGGGCCAGGGCGGTAACATCGCTGTCTCCACTGGACCCGACGGCGTGTTGATGGTGGACGACCAATTCGCACCGCTCGCCGAGAAGATCGCTGCCGCCATCGAGAAGCTGGACCACGGCCCGATCAAGTTTCTGCTCAACACCCACTGGCACGGCGATCACACCGGTGGCAACGCGCACTTCGGCAAGAAAGCCACCATCGTCGCACACACCAACGTCCGCAAACGTCTCGCAGACAAATCCGACACGCCCAAGGAAGCGCTGCCCGTCATCACCTTCGATGACTCCGCCTCCGTCCACATCAACGGCGAGGAGATTCGCCTAATTCACCTCGGGCCCGGTCACACCGACGGCGACAGCATCATCCACTTCACCAAATCCGGCGTCGTCCACATGGGCGATCTCTTCTTCAACGGACGTTTTCCTTTCGTCGATCTCGGCAGCGGCGGCGACATCGGAGGATTGCTGAAGAACATCGAGGCCGCCCTCGTGAAGATTCCCGCTGATTCGAAAATAATTCCCGGCCACGGTGCACTCGCCACCAAGGCTGACCTGGAAAAGTTTCGTGACATGCTCGTGGAGACCACTGGTCTGGTGAAGAAAGCCATTGCCGAAGGCAAGACCCTCGCCGACGTAAAAGCGGCCGGTTTCCCTGAGAAATACAAAGAATGGGGCAGCGGCTTCATCAATGCGGGCCGCTGGCTGGAGATCAGCTTCAACAGCCTTTCGAAGAAGTCGCAATGACCAGTTGCGCGACGACGGCAGAATTGATAAAGCAATAAGCCGTCGGAGGGATGCGGGTGTGGTTCAATGGTAGAATGTGGCCTTCCCAAGGCTGAGACGAGGGTTCGATTCCCTTCACCCGCTCCA
>CAMCCU010000556.1 GCA_945872975.1 Pedosphaera parvula Ellin514 | reverse complement strand
CTCGGCGGGCTCTCCCTGCCGCAACTCCTCCAAGCGGAAGCCGCGTCCGGCATCAAGCGTTCGCACAAGGCGGTGATCATGATCTTTTTGCCGGGTGGACCGAGCCATCAGGACATGTTCGACCTGAAGGCGGATGCGCCGTCCGAAGTGCGCGGGGAGTTCAAGCCCATCAGCACGAACGTTCCCGGCATCCAGATTTGCGAACATCTTCCGCTGCTGGCGAAGCAGATGGACAAGGCCACCATCATCCGCTCGATGGTCGGGGCGTTCGATGATCACGATGCCTTTCAATGTCTAACGGGTCGGCCTAACCGCAATCAGCCGCCGGGCGGCTGGCCTTCGCTCGGAGCGGTGCTTTCCAAAGTGCAGGGACCGGTCAATAAGGCGTTGCCGCCGTTCGTCGGCCTTTCGCCGAAGATGGGCGAGATGCGCTGGGCGCGAACTGGCGAGCCGGGATTCCTCGGGCCGGCGCACAGTCCCTTCCAGCCGAACAAAGGCGGCGGCAAGGATGACATGACGTTGAACGGCGTGACGCTGGATCGTCTCGCGGACCGCCGCAATCTGCTCACGAGCTTCGACCAGTTCCGCCGCGACATCGACAGCAGCGGCATGATGACCGGTCTCGATGCGTTCAACGAACAGGCGTTCGGCATTCTGACTTCGAGCAAGCTCCTCGACGCGCTCGACATCGAGAAGGAAGACAAACGCGTCCGCGAAAGCTACGGCAAAGGCGACCCGAAGAACCGCGACGACGGCGGGCCGAAGTTGATGGAGCATTTCCTGACGGCGCGCCGCTTGGTGGAAGCCGGGGCGCGTTGCGTCACGCTGGCCTTCAGCCGTTGGGATCATCACGGGGATAATTTCGGTGCGTTGCGTCAGGATCTCCCATTGCTGGACCGTGGTGTCAGCGCCTTGATCGCCGACCTTCATCAGCGCGGGCTCGACAAGGACGTGAGCGTGATTGTCTGGGGCGAGTTTGGTCGCACGCCGACCATCAACAAGGACGGCGGACGCGATCATTGGCCGCGCGTCAGTTGTGCGATGCTGGCGGGCGGCGGCATGAAGCACGGTCAGGTCATCGGCGCGACGGATCGTCTGGGCGGCGAGGCGAACGAACGGCCGGTGCAATTCGGCGAAGTCTTCGCCACGCTTTATCACAATCTTGGTATCGATGTGAACAAGACCACGGTGACCGACCTTACGGGCCGGCCGCAATTCCTCGTCGATCACGGCCTGCAACCCATGCGCGAACTGGTGGGATAGGATTTCCAAATGCTAAAAATTCTCGCCAACTCAAGCAACGCTCACCGGTTTTGTGACGGTGTGTCGCGGCGAAATTTCCTGAAGATTGGCGCGCTCGGCATGGGCGGCTTGGCGCTTCCCCAATTGCTCCAGGCGGAAGCGGCGTCCGGCATCGGTCGCTCGCACAAGGCGGTCATCATGATTTTCCTGCCGGGTGGTCCGAGCCATCAGGACATGTTCGACCTCAAGGCCGACGCGCCCAGCGAAGTGCGTGGGGAGTTCAGACCCATCCCGACGAACGTTCCCGACATCGAGATTTGCGAACATCTGCCGCGCCTCGCCAAGGTGATGGATAAATGCACGATCATCCGCTCGATGGTCGGCATGGAAGATCGTCACGAAGCCTTCCAATGCTACACGGGCCACATGAATCGTAATCAGCCGTTGGGCGGCTGGCCGTCGATGGGTTCGTTGCTTGCGAAGCTCCAGGGCTCGGGTGATCCGGCGATTCCAGCGTTCGTTGGACTTGCGCCGAAGATGGGGCATGTGCCGTGGTCGGACAACGGCGTGGCTGGCTTCCTCGGTTCGGCCCACGCGCCGTTTGAGATCAACAAGGGCGCGGGCAAGGACGACATGATCCTCAACGGCATCACGCTTGATCGCCTCGCCGATCGTCGCGCGTTGCTGTCCGCCATGGACGGATTCCGGCGCGATGTCGATTCCAGCGGACAGATGGCCGGCCTCGACGCTTATACCCAGCAGTCGTTCGGCATCCTGACTTCCAGCAAGCTCGTGACGGCGCTCGACTTGAAGAACGAGGATCCAAAGCTCGTGGAGCGTTACGGCAAGGGTGACCCGCGCAATCGCGACGATGGCGGCCCGAAATTGATGGAGCATTTCCTCATCGCGCGACGCCTCGTGGAAGCCGGCGCTCGCTGCGTGACGCTGGCGTTCAGTCGATGGGATCATCACGGCGACAACTTCGGCGCGCTGCGTCAGGACTTACCGCTGCTCGATCAAGGCTTGAGTGCGCTGATCACAGACCTTCATGAGCGCGGCCTCGACAAGGACGTCAGCGTGATGGTGGCCGGCGAATTTGGCCGCACACCGACCATCAACAAGGACGGCGGTCGCGATCACTGGCCGCGCGTGAGCTGCGCATTGCTGGCCGGCGGCGGGATGAAGCACGGGCAGGTGATCGGCTCGACGGATCGGCTCGGCGGCGAAGCGGCGTCGCGACCGGTGCTGTTCGGCGAACTCTTCGCCACCCTTTATCACGGTCTGGGAATCGACGTGAACAAGGTGACGGTTCCGGACCTGACGGGCCGCCCGCAGTTCCTTGTCGAGAATGGGCTGCAACCGTTGAAGGAATTGGTCGGGTAGAATGACGCCATGCTGAAAATCTTCAACACCCCCCAAGGCTCGCGCCGTTTCTGCGATGGCGTGTCCCGCCGCAACTTCATCAAGATCGGCGCGCTCGGCATGGGCGGTCTCGCGCTACCGCAGTTGTTGCAGGCGGAGTCCGCGGCTGGCATCCGGAAGTCTCACAAGGCGGTGATCATGATCTACCTGCCAGGTGGACCGCCGCATCAGGACACGTTTGATCTGAAGCTCGATGCGCCGTCGGAAATTCGCGGCGAGTTCCGCCCGATTTCCACAAACCTTCCCGGCCTCCAGATTTGCGAACATCTCCCGCGCATCGCGACCATCTGCGACAAGCTCGCGGTGATTCGTTCCATGTCGGACGCGGTGGATGATCACTCCGACTTCATGTGCATGACCGGTCGCCGGAAGAACAACCAGCCGCCCGGCGGTTGGCCAACCTTCGGTGCGGTGACGTCCAAGATTCTCGGAGCGACGGATGCCAGCGTGCCGCCGTTCGTCGGCCTGGAGCCGCGCATGCAGCATCGGCCTTACAATGCGGCGACGCCTGGCTTCCTCGGCGTGGGCCACAATTCATTTCGTCCTGCGGGCGAGGGCAAGGCGGACATGGTCCTAAACGGTGTAACGCTCGACCGCCTCGCTGATCGCAAGCATCTGCTCGAGAACTTTGATAAGTTCCGTCGCGACGTGGACAGCAGCGGGTTGATGGACGGGATGGACTCCTTCAACCAGCAGGCGTTCGGCGTCCTCACCTCCAGCAAACTTCTCGAAGCTCTCGACGTGCAGCGCGAAGACAAGCGCATCATCGAAGCCTACGGCAAGGGCGACCACAAGGTTCATGGCGATGCTGCGCCGATGATGAACGAGCAGTTTCTCGTCGCTCGTCGCCTGGTCGAAGCTGGTGCGCGCGCGGTGACGGTGGCCTACGGCTTCTGGGACTATCACGGGAACAATTTCAAGAACGCGCGCGAAGACTTGCCGCTGCTCGATCAAGGGCTGACGGCGCTCATTCAGGATTTGCATCAGCGCGGTCTGCAAAACGATGTCAGCGTGATTGT
>CAMCCU010000555.1 GCA_945872975.1 Pedosphaera parvula Ellin514 | reverse complement strand
GCGTTGGGGTCGGCCACTTCAAGGGTACGCCAACCCGAGAGCACCGGACCCTGGGTCGCATCCTTTTCAAACCGCAGGATGTAACCGCCCGTGATGTTGGGTTCGGTATTGTCCGTGGCCACAAGCTTGCCCGCGTTGACCCGGTTCTTGGCGATCTTGATGAACTCCATGACACTCAGGACCCCGTAGTAACTCGTCGTCGGAGAATCCGAGAGCGTTCCCCTCAGGACGTTGCCGCTCGTGTGCAGGAAAACTTCTGAAAACCGTGAGCGGGGCGCTTCCAGCCCGATCTCGCGCCCGAAGTCGTAGACCATCGGGTTGCGGATGATGGACTCATCCACATAGTCGCCATTCAAAACCCAGTCGGATTCCGAAGGCAGCCCCAGCAGGGGCACATCCTCATCTGCATCGTCCTCGTTCCAGGTCTCGAGTTTAAACTGGTGCTTGGGAAACCCACCGGAGGACTGTCCCCGGTAGCGCAACCCGGCTCGCATGCTGAGGGTCGGCGGGTTCGTCAAGGTCGCTCGTCCCGTCACGGCATCCGGTTCAAAGGTCATCAGGTAAACCGGCTGCACGGCGGATTGCCCGATAGGAGCGCCGAAGCTGTCCATGATGATGAGTGGCAGGTCGGAGCTGAAGCTTCGGGCGGAGGCATCGAGCTGAACGTAGGCGCGGGTTTGCACCGTGCTTGAGGCCAGGCCGGGCTTCGCGGCACGCGCCCGAATTTGTTTTGTGGCGGTGACTGGGAGGGGGGCGGAATAGATCAGGCTGTTGGTCGTGGGGACCGCCCCGTTGGTGGTGTAATAGATGGTCGCGCCGGGCGTCGCGCTCGTTAGAACAAGGTTGAACGAATCGACAAACGCGCGGCTCGGTTCGGAGAAGTCCACCGGCTGGACGAGTCGTGTGGAGACATTCGCCGCGCCGGGCGTGGGTTGCTCCATGTAGTCGAGGATCCCTGGACTGATGAAGCCGTAGGAGATGTCATTGTTCTGCGGCGGGAAAACGGGCGCAAATTCCTGGACGATGGTCGCGCCGTCCGGTGCCACCAACGCGAGATAATCCCCATCCTTGTTGAGCTTGAAGCTGGCGTGCAACTCCTGTCCCGCCACCGGCACTGCCGTGCTGCCGTCCGCATACACCAGCAGATAACTGCGTGGGGCCATGATGATCGCCGGGAAGGTCCAGTTGGTGAGGTTCAGGCGATTGCCGGTCAGAGAGTAGCCTAACAGGTTGAAGCTCGCCGCCGGGTTGGGATTGTAGATCTCGATCCAGTCCGAATAGTTGCCGTAGATGTCTTTCCGGGTCGTCTTGTTGGCGGCCATGAACTCGTTGAGCACGGGCAACACAGCCGGGTTCGTGATTAGCGTGTAGCTCCAGTTGCCGCCCGCGAACGGAGTCCCGGTGAGGTCGGCAATGCCCTGGGAGAGACTGAAGGCGACCTGGACCGCGCCGGTGGCAGGCTGGGGGAATTCCCAGACATACTGCGTCGCGTCGACCTGGCTGACGTTGGCGGCGGGGCTGCCGTCCACGAGCAGGTCGGAAGCCCGCACGTTGGTCACGGCGGTGCTGAAAAGCACTTCCACCGTGCGCAGGGATGGCACCGCGGCGCCGGCCGGTGGAATCTGGGTCACAACGGTGGGGCCCAGCTGCGGAGTGATGTCCCGCACTTGAAAGCCCGCGATGGAAGGGCCCCGGTTGGCGCCGTTCCGCATGCGATAAGTGAAGTTGGTGATGCCCGTGAGTTCCACCTCCACGATGGCGCGGTCGAGAAGGTTCGGCGGGTTCTCGCCTTGGATTGCATTGCCAATCGTGAAAGCAGGCACCGCCAGGGTTCCGGCGGAGGTCACGAAATCGTTGGTCGCGAAAACGCCCGCGCAGCAAGCACGCGGTTCGCCATGCATGATTTGAACAACATAGACCCGGGCGGCGTTGAGGTTTGAGTAGGTGAGGGTGACCGGGCTGGCTCCATAGATCTCGGAAAAGAACAGCGGATCGACGGCGATGAAGCCGCCCAAGTTGGAGTCCACCGACGCGCCCACGGCGGACCAGTTCACGCCGGAGGGATTGCCGCTCGTGCCAGCCGCGCTGAAGGTGACGCCGTTGCGGGTGACGGCGGAGGCGGAACCGAAATTCCTGCCGACAAGCAGCGTGCCGTCTGGGCGGATGAAACTTTCGATGGCGCTGCTCTGGCGGATGATGGGAGTGTTCAAAGCTGCGGACGCCGACGGAGCCATGATCAGGAGCAGCAGGGTGGAGGCAGCACCTGCAAGGAACCGCCGACGTTTCACCGGCGGCGAGGAATGCTGCAGGAAGGGGAACTTCATAGGTTTCGTTGGTCGCAGCTTTATCGGTTAGAATAAATCGCCGCTCTTAAAAGCACGGGCTCACGATTCTGTGATCCAGCCGTGGCGGAAGGCACCGACCTTACCATTTGGCCCAGTTTTTACAATCGTTTTGCTTGGAGAAATGGCTCGCTGGACCGGGTTCAGAAAGGTCAGCGACACCCCGCCGCGCCGTTGCTCCCGATCGGGTGCGTCGTGCCGGGACGCCAGGAGGCTGCGCCTTGTTCCCGCCGGAGATTCAGAGCGTCGTGGCGGGATGGCAGGCGGGCACCATGAGCCGCGAGACCATGCTCGACCTTTTCCCGCGCGGCGAAGAGCTGCGGAGGCACGGACGAATGAGGAGAGGGAGGAGAGTTAAATTGGGTCAGCGCCGGTGGGAGGCATAGTCGCTGAGGCGATTGTGACGAAGCGAGTGATTCATGTCTCTTTACCCGCCGTGGTCTTACTGGCATAACCGGCGCAATCCTATGACTTGCTCCACTACCTCGCGATGGCTGACGGTATCACTCGCTTCACTCGCCCTGCTCACCTTGACTGGTTGCCGCGGCGTTCAGGCACCCGAACAGGCGGCTCGGCGCAGTCCGGTTGGAGACGTGCCTGGCATTCAGGAAGACGGTGCAATTCGTCTGCCGAACCAATGGTCCCTCCGTCCGGCGGGCCGGCAATTTCTCGTCGGCGATTTCCCCGTCAACATCGCCATGCATCCCGGCGGCAAGTTCGCTGTCGTCCTTCACTGCGGCAATGGCCAGCACGAAGCGATCGTGCTGGAGATCCCAAGCGGTCGCCAAGTCTCCCGAGCCGCGCTTGATGAAGCTTTCTACGGCATCGCGTTTTCAAAGGACGGCTCACAACTGTTTTGCAGCGGCGCGGGTCAGGAGCTCGTCCACGCCTTTCGCTTCAAGGATGGGTATCTGTCGGACCGAACAGAAGTTCGTCTGCGCGATGTGAAGGAGCGCGGGATTCCCGCTGGCATTGCGTGCTCGCCGGATGGCGGCACGCTCTACGTCGCCAACGTCTGGTCGCACTCCATCAGCATCGTGGATCTCACGGCGAAGACCGTCGCTGAACTGCCGCTGGGCACGAACGCCACAGCCACAGCCCCGCGCGAGCTTCCACCAGCGACGAGCGAGGACGAAGCCGCCATCACGAAGCGCGCTGAAGCCTTGCTCGATCAAACCAAGCCGGAGGATCCGTTCCCGTATTCGTGCGTGCTCGACGCCAAGCGCGCCCGGCTCTACGTCAGCTTGTGGGCGCAATCAGCGGTTGCGGTTATCGACACGGCCAATCGCAAATTGATTGGCCGGTGGACGGTGGAGGAGCATCCGAACGAAATGGTGTTGTCCAAGTCCGGCAAACATCTCTTCGTCGCGAAC
>CAMCCU010000554.1 GCA_945872975.1 Pedosphaera parvula Ellin514 | reverse complement strand
TTTTCCAGCCCGTCGCCGTGGCGTCCTGCAACAGGAGGATCGCCTTGCTGGCGGCGGTGAGATTCAAGAGGCCGCTGAGATAGCGCGGCCAGAAGTCGCGTGGTGTTCCGGCGAAGGAACGGAGGTCACCCAGTTCCCGCAGGAGGTTCTGCCCGGAGTCGTTTGCGCTGGCTGGGTCCGTTGGCATGGCGTGTTATTCGAGGGTCATCCGGCCGGCGACGCCGGGCTGCACTTTGCCGTCCGCATTTTCGAAGAGCACCTTCACGCGTTGGAGTCCGCTGGCGGGATCCACGACGGGCGAGACGAAATCAATCCTGCCTTGAACCGCGACGGCGCCGGTGCCGCTGTCGAGTTCCAGCTTCGCCGTCTGTCCGACCTTGAGCTTCGCGGCGAATTTGGCCTCGATGTTCGTCGTGAAATAACAGCGGCGCGTGTCCACGACGCGGGCAAGCGGCTGATACGCCTGACAGGCTTCGCCGACTTCGAGCGTGATCTCGGCGATGGTGCCGGTGAGCGGTGAAATTAGCTGACGACGGCGAAGGCCTTCCGCCGCCATGTCGTGCTCGACAGCGGCGACGCGATACTCGACTTCCTTCTTCTCGAGTTCCTCCTTGCTGACGCCGCCGGTGGACTTGAAGAGCTTGGCGGTGCTGTCGTAGTCGGTCTTCTTCTGATCACGGACGAGGCGGCGGCGATCGGTTTCCAGCTCTTCGAGGCGCTTGTCGAGTTCGAGGAGGATCTCGCCCTCCTTGATGATATCGCCTTCCTTAAACTTCCGTGTGGTGACAATGCCCGGCACCGACGCGCCCAAGGTGACATCCAGGAAAGGTTCCGTGATGCCGGACGCGGACTCAGCGGCGAAAGAGGGCAGGGTGGCAAGGGCGAGGAGGAGCAGGGCGAGGGATGAGAAAGTTGAAAGTTGAAAATTGAAAATTGAGAAGGAGGAGGCCGAGTTCGAGATGCTCGTTCGATGTCTCCTTGGACATTTGGTATCGGGCATTGGGCGTTCCTCCGGCACGTTGAAGCAGCGACCGAGTATGGCGTGGAAAGTCTTCATGGCTTGGGTGAAGGAGCGGGCGTTCCGGCGGCGGGTCGTTTGTCGTAGCGTTGCTGGAGGTCCTGGGTGAAGCGCTGGTAATGTTCCTCCGAAATCCCGTGCTGCTTGAGCAGGGCCGCTGTGCGGTCGCGAACTTCCTTCTGCGGCAGATCAATGTTGCGCGATTCGAGCAAGGTTCCTTGCACGAGCTCCAGTTCCAGGTGTGCGCGCTCGTATTGCACCTGCGCCTCAAGGACGGAGTTCTTGGCCTCGAACACGCCGGCATCGACTTCGAGCACTCGTCGGCTCGTGACCTTTCCGGCGTCCAATCGCGCGCGTTCCGTTTCGAGGAGGCGGCTGCTGAAGTCCACGACCTCACGATAATTCGCGGTGGATTGCTGCGCGCTGGCGACTTTGCGCAGCGCAGTCTCGATGGCGTTGAGGACCTGCGTCTCGGTGTCCTTGAGCGTGACGAGCGCCTGTTGCTTGCGAAGCTTGGCGGCTTCGAGTTCGCTGCGAACCTTGATGCCGCCGGTGAGAGGAATGCGTAGTTCAGCCCCGAGCGACCAGGATGGATAGCCTGCGTTCTGAACATCCTCGAACGAACTGCCGGCGTCGGGACCGAGGCCGTTCAAGCCGTAGCTCGCTTTCAAATCAAGCTGCGGCAGGCGCTGGTTCTTCGCGTAGGCGACGCGGATGTCCTCCTGCTTCATCTTCTTGAGCTGGCCGAGGTAGTCAGGATTCTTTTCAAGTGCGAGCTGGCCGCTCTGGAAGAAGGGCACGGTCTGGACGGCGACGCCGGGTTGATCGATCGCCACGAGGACTTCCGTCGAACCGCCGGCGGAGATCGCGAGCAAGGTGCGGAGCTGGTTCACGTTCTCGTAATATTTTTGCTCGGCCTCGGCGAGCTTGGACTTGCGGAGCGCAAGTCCGGCCCTGGCTTCGAGGACTTCGAGATCCGAGCCTTTCCCGGCATCGACCCGCGCCCGGTTGTCCGTGACGAGGGTCTCGGCGAGGCGCACGGATTCGAGAAAGAACCGGACCTGCTCCTGCGCCATGTAGAGATTCCAATACGACGCTTCGGCGGTGGAGATCACGAGCATCATCTGGCGACGGTATTCTTGAAACGCGACATCCGAGGCAAGCGCGGCGACGCGGATGCTGGCCTTGGTGGCGGAGAGCCAGGCGTTCTTCAAGACCGGTTGCGTGAGACTGATTCCCGCGAAGGTCTGGAACTCGCCGCGGTAGCCGTTCGTGACAATGGTGCCGAGCGTCGGGTCTTGAAGGTTGTTCCGCAGATCACGCAGCGTGTAGCCGAGGCGGACCTTCGCGCCGCTGGGGACGAGAGCCTCGATGCCGGCGTTGTAAATGTTGTTCTCTTCCGTGAAGACGCGCACGCCGCTGCTGCGTCGTTGCTCGGCGGTGTTCTCACGTTCGTTCTCCACGCGATCGTAGCCGAGCGTGAGTTCCGGCTCGAAGATTCCCTGCTCGCCGCGATACCGCTTCTGGCTGATCTCATACTCCAGCACGCGGGCGTGCAGGCTTTCGTTGCGCTGGATGACGAGCTGGACGAAATCGCGCAGGGAAAGGGCGTTCGTGGTGACGGCTGGCGCGGGTGCTCCGGCGGCGCGCGGCGATGAAATGCCAAAAGAGACGAACAGGAGGATGGCAATCCCCGCCCCATGCTTCGCCCTCGCTGCCAGATAGTTGGAGTAACCCGACTCCGTGACAACTGTCGCCTTCAAGGTGCGGTAGCTGTAGCAAACCCAATCGAACAGGGTCAAAGGTAAACGCAGGAAATGTTCACTCTGGAACAGGCTGCACGGGGTGAAGTAGTGGTTGAAAAACTTCGGCGCGTCTTTCAGCCTGCGGCATGTTCGCTCGTCGTCATCTCGCGTCTCTCGCCGCACTCGCCCTGCTGGCTGGCTGCAACAAGCCTGAATCCACCAACACCGCCGTCCCCATGGCATCGACCAACTCCACTCCGTCGATCCCCGGCTGGCCGGCGGTCAAGGCCCAGCCCAAGCTTCAAACGATGAAGCTCTACGTCGGCGCGGAAGTGGTGAACACGGAGCTTGCGATGACGCAGGTGCAGATCGCCACGGGCATGATGTTCCGCACGGAGATGGGCGAGAACGAGGGGATGCTCTTCGTGTTCTCAAAGCCGCACCGCACGGCGTTCTACATGAAGAATACGAAGCTCCCGCTGAACATCGCCTACCTTGACAGCGAGGGAACCATCCTCGAACTGCTCGAGCTGAACGCGCTGGATGAAACACCAGCCGAGGCGAAGACCGACCGCGTGCAGTTCGTGCTAGAGATGAACAAGGGCTGGTTTCAGCGGCACAACGTCGCTGTTGGCTCGGTCATCACCTGCGAAGCCGGCAAGCTCAAGGACGTGTTTCGCTTCGGGCGTTGAAGTGTCGTATCCCGTCGCTTCAGAGTTTCCGCGTGCGTTCGTCATCGTCACCGCTATTTTCCTCCCATGATTTCTCGTGTCCGATCTGAGCAGCTCTTCGCTGAAGCGTTGAAATACATTCCCGGCGGCGTGAACTCGCCCGTGCGCGCCTTTCGCGCCGTGGGCGGCCAGCCGTTCTTCGTGAACCGCGCGAAGGGCTCGCATGTCTGGGATGTCGATGGCAATGAGCTGATCGATTACGTCGGGACGTGGGGACCGGCGATCCTCGGTCACGCGCA
>CAMCCU010000553.1 GCA_945872975.1 Pedosphaera parvula Ellin514 | reverse complement strand
GCTGCCGAGCGGGTTGAAGAACTCGCACTTCAGGAGAATCGTGGCGTCCACGCCATCCGTCACGCGGTTCAGTTTCACCAGCGGAGTGCGCCCGACTGTTTCGACGATGGTGTTATAGATGCGGCCCATAATTTGTCTCTTGGTAGATGATGGTGGTTACGTTAGTGGCCGGATAGTGCGTGAAGGATTCCGGAAGCGGCAAGCCATTTTCCACCTTGAAGACTCTACTGGGCGGACGTGACTGGAATCATCCCGTTGGACGAAGCACCATCACTCAATAAGACCGGCCACCGGCATCCTGGCCTTCCACTGCGACAGGTGCCCATTTCGCAAGGGCATCAGCCAGTTCCTGGGCGCGAACAGGCTTCGTGAGGAAATCATCCATGCCCGCCTCCGCACAACGCGTCCGCGTCTCGGCGAACACATCCGCCGTCAGCGCAATGATCGGCACCCGGCGAGCATCGCCTTCCGCTTTTCGAATCGCCGCCGCCGCCTCGAGCCCATCCATCTCCGGCATGTGACAATCCATCAGAATCAAGGGATAGGAATTCGCCTGCGCCATGGCGACAGCTTCCATCCCGTTGCGGGCCATGTCCGCTTCGTAGCCCAGCTTCTTGAGCATGTTCAACACAAGCAACTCGTTCACCTTGGTGTCCTCGGCGACCAGTATCCTGCGCGCAACCACGACTTCTCCTCGACCCGCAGGCAACAACCCCGACCCAGCCTGCAGCGCGCTCTCATCGCAAAGCATCGCCGCCGCCGAAGCCGGCGCAACCCGCGGCGTAAATGTCGTCATCTCATCCGCTGACGTCTCACTAACCGGTAGGAAGAACCAGAAGGTTGAACCCTGATTCAATTCACTCTCAAAGCCAATCTCGCCTCCCATCAACTCCACCAGGCTCCTGGCAATCGCCAACCCCAGCCCGGTGCCGCCAAATCGCCGGCTCGTGGACGAGTCGGCCTGTGTAAACTTTTGGAACAGCTCGGACTGCTTCTCACGCGCGATGCCGATGCCCGTGTCCCGGACGGTAACCTTAATCCGTTCGGCAACCGTGGCGTCTGGAGAAGCGGGCTGCGCCTGCTCTCGACCCACGGCGAGCGTCACCGTTCCGGCAGAAGTGAACTTCACCGCGTTGCCCACGAGATTCAGCAACACCTGCCGGACGCGGGTGGGATCCGCCTTCACCCACGGACCCGCCTCATCCGGAAGCTCAATGCGAAGCTCGATCCCCTTGGCCGCAGCCTGCGCTGCCAGCAAGCCATGCACATCCTGGGCGACACGTCGCAACGAGAAACTCCTGCACTCGACCTGCAGCTTGCCGGCTTCCACCTTCGAGAAATCAAGGATGTCGTTGAGGATGACCAGCAGGCTCTCGGCGGAATCCCGGACCGTCGCAGCGAACTGCGCCTGCTGCGGGTTCAACGGTGAATCGAGCAACAAGTTCGCGAACCCGATGACCCCGTTCATCGGCGTCCGAATCTCGTGGCTCATCGTCGCCAGAAAATCACTCTTCGCCTGGCTTGCACACTCAGCTACGCGAGCCAACTCGATCGCCGAATCGACCTCCTCCTGCAGTCGCACGCTCGCCTGCAGTCGCACGCTCGCCTGCTCCGCCATGTCCTTGGCGCGATACATCTCCGCGGTTGACTCGTGGCGCTCGTAATATTGGGCGACCTGCTGCATGATAGAAGCGAGTGTTTTCTCCCCCAGCGAACCCGCATCACGGGGGGTCACATCCAAGAACTCCATCACTCCGACCACGCGCCCGCCCGCGCGGATGGGATACGCCGCCGCCGAACGAAACCCATCTGCCGCCGCCAATGCTTCGCGGGGATTTTCGGACGACAGAGCGTCGCGATGAACCGGCTCGCCGGACTCCCACGCCTGCCCGGGTGATCCCTCACCACACGCGAGACTCAAGCCCGCCGAGGCAATGGTGAATTCCGAAACTTCCATTCCACTGCGCTGGCAGACCGCCCAACAGCTCAATACTTGCCCCTGCGGATCAATCATCCATACCGCACCCCACGCCCATTTCAGATCATCGCAAATTGTCTGCACGACAATCCGGAGCGCATTTTGAGAGTCTTGCTCTTCGGCCAGAATGCGGGCTACACAGAACTGGACGCCGAGACTCGTTTCGGCCTGTCGCCGCTTGAGAATGTCCACCTCCAACTGCCGCTGGATCTCCGCCATTCGAGCCGTCTGGATCAATAACTGGCCCCGCTGCCACACTGAGAGCAGCGCCACCGCTCCGCAAAGCCCCATCCCGAGCGCCGCAAAGAAAAGGCTCTGCGCCCGGCGTTCGCGCAATGTATCGTTGCGAGTTTCGAGCAACCGATCCAGTTCCAGCGCAGAACTAGTCCACAGCCATTCCGCAGCCTCGCGCGCAGCGACAATCGCAGGAGCAATCATCGGCCTTGGTTCATTTGCCGCACTTGAGAGAACCGACACCAACCGGCTCATCGCCACCTGATAGGAGGCGAGCGCCGGCCGAAGATTGCTCTGCAGCCTGGCCGACACGAAGTGCGAAGTCGCATCCTCCCTCAGCGCATTTGAAATCGAACTCGATGCGCGCAACAGATCCACCTCGCCGAACATGACGGCAAAGTTGGAAAGTCTGGTCCGGTCAGCCGTAGAGACGCCGCTGCTCAGATCACTTTCCAGCGTTGCCAGCCTTCGCAGGGAATCCGGCAAGGCGACTACCGTCGCATCCATGAGATAAAAACTGTCGAGATCCGGATCGAGAATCAGATTGGAGGCATCCCCGACGTGCGAGATCAGCTCACGGACGCCACCCACCAACTGTCCATACCGCCGGTTTCGCTCCGCTTGAGACAAGGTAAGATGCGCTTCCCGAAGCCCCTCCCAATCCTTCGCGAGTGATGCCGGAGCGGCTGCAGCCCGGGTCCGCACCGACAGACTTTCACCATCGAGACGCAAAGTGGTTCCGAAGCGTGATTCGATCATGCGCAGATCGGCGAACCAATGCTCGATGTGCGCCTCCGCGCGCAAGCGTTGCACCCGCCCTTCTGTCCGGCCCGATCTTTCCGCCTCCACCGCCAAACGATGGCGTGGAACCTCCGCCATCAATGCCACCAACGGACGCAACGCCCGGTTGCCGATCAGTTCCTTGTGCGCAAAATCAATATCCTTGCCTGACCACGTCAGCACGATCGAACCGATCACCACGCTGGCCAGAGCCCAACAGGCAAACGCCACCGGCATCCAGCTTCGAAAGCCTGCTGGTTTCGCGAGCTCCTTCGTTGAATTCGTTTCAGTGTTCATTCCGGCGGGCATGCCCATCCGGGCAATGTCGGTCTCGGAAAACTATCGGCGCCAAAGCAAAAGGGATTAGCCGAATCCATGCAGTTGAAGTTTAAGAGGAGCGCAGCGGCCCCGGCTACCGTTCGGTGCGCCCTCGCGCCGAACATCTGCGCGTCCGAAGTCACCAAACGGTGCCGCCATCCGTGCGTCTCCGTTGGGCCGCGAGGGCGCGGCCCAATGCGCCCGGGGCGGGCGCGCTCCCCAAAGCAACGGCATGGATCCGGATTAGGGCCTTTGAACAACAAAAAGGGCGCGGGCAAAATTGCCCGCGCCCCATCTTCCATGTCACCGCTGCGCGAAGGTTACTGACGCGCCACGACAACGCCGGAGGGTGTTCCAGCTTATTGGAAGTTCAACCGCCAGCAGCCCTGGACCTGGTTCTTGCGAATGTCCGGTCCCACGGGGCCGCGGCCGTGGAAGTAGTC
>CAMCCU010000552.1 GCA_945872975.1 Pedosphaera parvula Ellin514 | reverse complement strand
GTTCCATCACTGCATGCCAGTCAGCGACCTTAATTTGTCAGCGACTCTTGCAGCCGACCGGGCACAACTTTCTCCGCTGCAAGATGGGTCCCAGGAAATCCACAATTGCCTCCAGCTGATTGCGCGGCATTAAATCAATGCATGGCCACCGCAAATTCCGACAATCAGCCGACGGCGGTTCGGGGGCGCTTTGCCTCGACGCATTGGAGTGTGGTGTTGGCTGCGGCCCGGACGGCTTCGCCTGAGGCTGCCGCCGCGATGGAGAAATTGTGCCAGGCCTACTGGTATCCCCTTTATGCCTACCTGCGTCGCAGCGGGCATGCGACGCACGCCGCCCAGGATCTCACCCAGGAGTTCTTCGCGCGCCGCATTGTCACGCGGCGCATTTTCCAAGGCATGCAGCCGACGGAGGGCCGGTTTCGCTCGTGGCTGCTGACGAGTCTGCAGAACATGGTGCGGAACGAGTGGCAGAAAGAGCAGGCCGCCAAACGCGGCGGCGCCCACCCTCATTTTCCGCTCGACATCGAATCGGCCGAAGGCCGCTATGCCGCCGAGCCGGCCCACGATTTGACGCCCGAAAAGCTGTACGATCGAAGCTACGCGATCGAGTTGCTTAACCTTGTCGCAGATCAAATTCGGGAGAAGTATCGTCAGGATGGCAAAGCCGATTTGTTTCTGGAGCTGAAGACGTTTCTTCCCGGCGAACACAGCGCTCGATCGCACGCTGAAGTCGCTACGCGCTTGGGAAAAAGCGAGGACGCCGTCAAAATGGCAATCAGCCGGCTGCGCCAGGAATATGGACGGTTCCTGAGGGCGCAGGTCAAACGGATCGTGAGCAGTCCTGGTGAAGTTGAAGACGAACTGCGTTGTTTGCGGGCCGTGCTGGAAGATTGAGCGAATCCCCTGTTACCTCGCGGTGGGATTCCGGTTGAAGTTGGTGAATGCGGCGATTCTGAAGCCATGTCAACGATTCGAGTCTGTTCTGAATGTGGTTCGCCGATCTCCGAATCGGCGCGCGATGCGTTTTGCCCGCGATGCCTGATTGGCTTGGCTCTGGATGCGGAAGACGAGACTGAGGTCGTGCCGCCTTCGGAGAACAATTTTTCCACTTCCACCGGCCGCGTCTTCGGCAACTACGATGTGCTCGAACAAATCGGTCAAGGCGGGATGGGTGCGGTTTACAGAGCCCGCCAACGAACCCTGAACCGTGTCGTGGCGCTGAAGCTCATGCTCGCCGGTTCGCGGGCCACGGAGGCTGAGATTAAGCGTTTCCACACCGAGGCCAAGGCGGCCGCCACTTTGCAGCATCCCAACGTCGTCGCCATCCACGAAGTCGGCGAGCACGAAGGCCAGCATTACTTTTCGATGGATTATATCGAGGGCCAGAGCCTCGCCGATGTGATTTGCCGCACGCCCCTGCCGGCTACGCGGGCTGCGCGTTATGTAAAGATTATCGCCGAGGCCATCCACTACGCGCATCAGCAGGGCATCCTGCACCGTGACCTCAAGCCGCACAACGTGCTCATTGACGCCCAGGACGAGCCGCGCATCACCGACTTCGGGCTGGCGCGCCAGATCAATGTGGAATCCGACCTCACCCTCTCGGGCGCCGTGCTCGGCACCCCCAGCTACATGCCGCCCGAGCAGGCCGCGGGCAAACGGCGGGAGATCGGTCGCGCCAGCGATGTGTATTCGCTCGGCGCAATTCTTTACGATCTGCTCACGGGACACCCGCCCTTCCGCGCTGATACTCCGCTGGACACCCTGCGCCAGGTGATCGACACCGAGCCGGCGCCGCCCCGACTGGTCAATCCCAAAGTCCCGCGGGACCTGGAAACGATCTGTCTCAAATGCCTGGCCAAGACCCCGGCGCAACGTTACTCGTCCGCACAGGAATTGGCTGATGACTTGGGCCGCTTTCTCCGGCAGGAGCCGATTCACGCCCGTCCGGTCAGCAGCGTGGGTAGAATGTGGCGTTGGTCCAGAAGGCAGCCCGCCCTGGCGGGCCTGGTCGGGGCGGTCGGCGTGCTGTTCCTTTTGCTTGGCGTGGCCGCGTTCTTACTCCGCCACGACGTCGGGGTTGGGGTCCTCGACAATGCCCAGGCCAAAGCGGGGAGGGTCGCCGGTGAACTGCTTCGTTTGCGCCTGGTGGTTCATGGCATGGCGTCTAGTCCCGAACTGGCGAGTTTGATCGTGTCAAACGATCTGCCGGCACTCACGAAGTTTCTGGCGGGCCGGTTGGGGCCGCCGAACGAGGACTTGCCGCTCTGGATCCGCGGCCAGAACTGGGTGATCATGACAAACGGGTGGACGATGCTGCGTTGGCCGGAGCCGGGGAAGGAACGGGATCTCCTCCAGGATCGCAGCCGTCGCGACTACTACGCGGGGGCCTTGGCGCGAGCCGGAGGCGATGGCATTGATTCGGTGCATGTCTCGCAGCTTTACCGGAGCACGGAGGATGACCATTACAAGTTTGGCGCCAGTGAGGTGGTGCGGGACACGAACGGGACGGTTCTCGCAGTGTTGGCTCTAATGTTGCGCCCCGTGAACCTGGCGGAAGCCCTCGGGACGTCGAACGACCGAACTAAGACCGTTATTTTTGGGGGGTGGGATCAATCGACGGAGCTTAATCCCGAGGACGCGCACGCCGGAGGGGGAACGAGGAAACCCGAATTCGTCATTTGGTATCATCCGGAGTTTGGGACGAACAATGTTGTCGAGCCAGCGTCCCACCGCTTTCTCCCGGAGTTGGTGCCGCTCACGACCCCGAGGCAACTGCCGCCGCCCCCCTCCGGCGTGATCCAGACGCGCATGGATTGGTTTTATCACGACCCCATCGCACGGAGGCAGCCTGAACTGACGGGCATCTGGCTCGGCGGATTTGCCTGGGTTCCTGACACCCCGTTCGTGGTGTTGTCTGAGTCGCGCGACCGCGTGGCCGATGCGTTCGCCACCGCCCTGCTGTTAACCGTTCTCGCCGCGCTGGGTTTCCTTGGCTGGCGATTTATGCGGACGCGAGCCAATGCCCGCCATGGGGGAGACGAAAAGTGACTTCGGCTTTGGTGGTTGGGGCTGCGGGTTTCCTGATCCGAGCCTGGCTTCCGCTTGCAGCATCTGGTTCGCAATTTTTCCTCGTTACCTTTCTCCCGATCCTCTGTTGCAACGGGTGAATGAACACTGCAACTGGTATGCTAAGGCTTGAAGCAACCGCTGACTCGAACCTGGCGAAGTCGGATCTAGCCCCATTCCCTGGCTGCGGCGATCCCGCGGGCGTGCCGGCCTGGAAAGCTGACATGTTAGGAGACAGCGCGCTCCTGTGAATTCCATCACTGCATGCCAGTCATCGACGTTAATTTGCCAGCGGCTCTTGCCGCCAACCGTGCGTTTCCGGTGGCGGTCGCTGAGCTGGGGTTAGGCGGCGATATGCGCACGACCACCAACATCCGCTACCTCGCAGAACCGAAGCATGTGCGCGAGGTGACGTTGATCGGCACTAGTGATTTGGGATTCTGGTCGGACTACCTGAAACCAGAGGGTCTTGCACCCGTGCGCTACGATGACGACGCGCAAATCGTAGTCGTGGCGGCGGAGATGGTTTACATGGGGCTTCGCTTTACCGAGGTCAGCTTTTCCGTCCGCGCCCGATTGATCCACAGGAGCAGCGGCGCGGGCATGCGGTTGCTTCATGCGTTCACTACCAGTCGCGTCTTCGCCTGGTGTGAGCGGGCGCTTTTCGCCGCGCCCTACCGTCACGGC
>CAMCCU010000551.1 GCA_945872975.1 Pedosphaera parvula Ellin514 | reverse complement strand
GTGACGATGGTCCCGAAGGACAAGGATGTGCGCACGATGCTCGCGTCGCTGGAGATTCGGATGGAGCCGGACTTTTCCGCAACCCGCGAAGTGGTGATGAACGAGCCAGGCGGTGACAAGACGCGGATCTTGTTCCGGCGCGAGAAGCGAGCGGTGAAGTTTCCGGCGGCAACCTTTGATCAGTTGAAACCTCTGGATGTCGCCGCGATCAAGGCGGCCGCGAATGATGCGCCTTAGTAGTCGTTGGAAGCATGAGGTAGGACCGGGCTTCCAGCCTGTCCAGGAGACTGCCTCGAGTTCCCCAATCCCAACGGGATTGCGTCAGTCAGCCCAGGGTTGCGAGGCACGAGCTACCCTGGGGAAAGCCGGACAGATTCCTTCAACCCTGAAAGGGTTGAAGCCCGCCCGCCCGCAGCGATGCAACCCCGTTGGGGTTGAAGATCCATTGCTCATGTCACCCAGGGTAGGCGCGGGGTGCGCCAACCCTGGGCTGAATGTTGCAATCCCGTTGGGATTGGCCGAAGTGAGGGCGGTTCATCAAGACCTTCATCCCTCATCTCTCTGGATCTCAGTTTTGATCATGGTGCTGCTCGGAGCAGCTGGCTGTTCAACGCCTCCCAAAACCTCCTTCCGCCCGGCCTCCACTCCGTTTCCTGCCGAGGCGCTGGTCACTCAGCGCGGAGTGCTGACGGTCCTCGGCCGGCAGTTCACGCTGAACGGCTACCTTGCGCTCAGCCCGACGGGCGGTAAACGATTGGTGGTGACGGAAAACTTCGGCAGCGTGCTGGCGGACGTGTTGATCACGCCGGACGGAGTCGCCCACGTCATGCGTTCCAGCCGGGCGCTCAAGCCGAAGTGGATTCGCCGTTACCTCGCAGCGGATGTTCAATGCCTGACGGGCGGCACGACTGTCGAGGAATGTCCGGGGGAGATGATCAGTCCGACGCATTACCTCGTGCAGCGACGCTGGTACAAACTCGATTTGCAAACTGTGAACGTGAAGCCCGGCCCGCAGCCGGCGACGATGTTCGACGCCTCGCGCGCTGAGAAGCCATGAACATGTCCGAATCCATTCACGCTGCCCGCCTCGGCGACATTGAACGAACCGCCGATGGCCTGGCGGTGCTGCAATTTCGTTTCGCGGCGGACCAGCCGGTCTTCGCCGGACACTTTCCGGGACACCCGATTCTACCTGGCATTTTCCAATTGGAGATGGCGCGGGTCGCGGCGGAAACCATCTTCAACGGCGCGATGCGGGTGCGGGAGATCACGAAGGCGAAGTTTCGCCGGCCCATCCTGCCTGCCGAAACGATCCGGCTGGAGTTGAAGCTTTCGGAGAACCGCGAGACGACGCAGGCTCGCGCCGTGTTTACGGTCGATGGGCAGCCTGCGGGTGAAACGATTCTCCAACTGATGCGAGCGACATGAAACGCTGGCTGAAACGAATTGCGATTGGTGTGGTGGTGCTCGCGCTGGCTGGCTGGCTGGCGCTGGTGTTTCTGCTGCGTCATTGGACGGCCAGGCCGCCGCCCATGCCTGCGGATGTTTCCATCATGCAGCGCAGCCTGGAGGCCGCAGCCGATGGACGGACGCGCTTCGGCGAATGTTGGACCGAGCGTCGCGAGGGATTGCTCGTCGTGCGACTCAAGGGCAAGCCGTTCGACATGGGCTACGCTTCCGGGCGGCTGCTGTGCGAGCAGACGCACACGTTGGAGACGGAATTTCTGGAGATGATTCGCGGCTACGTGCCGCAGGACTGGAAGATTAAGCTGCTCAAGAACTACATCACCTACCGCAACCGTCACCTGAGCGAGTTCATCCCGCTGGAGTATCGCCTGCAGCTTCTCGGCTCGACGCTTGGCTGCACGGACATTCATCCGCAGTTCGGCGACCACTATGATCGCGTGCTCAACTATCACGCGGCGCAGGATGTCTCCTACATGATGATCGACAACCCGCTCGTCTCGCGCGCGGGTTGCACTGCGTTTGCCGCATGGGGTTCCGCGTCGGCCGGCGGGCATTTGATCACCGGGAGAAACTTCGACTGGGAAGCCGCCGAGGTCTTCAGCCGCGATCGTGTCGTCACCTTGTGCGAGCCCGAGGGCGGCATTCCCTTCATCTCGCTGGCGTGGGCTGGCATGGCCGGAGTCGTCTCGGGAATGAACCGCGCCGGCATCTCGGTGACGATCAACGGAGCTCCGTGCGCTCTGCCGGATGAAACGGCGACGCCGGTGGCGATGGTCGCGCGCGATGTCTTGCAGAAGACGCGCAATCTGAAGGAAGCCCTGGAGGTCATTCGCAATTCCAAGGTATTCGTCTCCACGATCTGGCTCCTCGGCAGCCGGGCGGATGGAAAGTTCGTGGTGGTTGAGAAGACGCCGGAGACGACGTCGGTGCGCGAGCCAGGCGGTGACTCGATCATTTCTGCCAACCATTTTCAGACCGACGTCTTGAAGGCGGTGGAGCGCAACACGAACTTCATGGCGGAATCGACCTCGGTGTCCCGCTACGCCCGGATGGACGAACTGCTTCGCTCGGGGCGCGGAACGATCAACCCAGTCCGCGCCACCGAGATGCTTCGCGACCGGAAGCTGCCGGGCGGCGTTGCCGCAGGCGACACGCATCGCGGCACGCTCAACGCCTGCATCGCCACGCACGCCGTGGTCATGGATATGACGGATGGAATCTTTTGGGCTGCGTCGCCGCCCAATCAGTTGGGCCGGTTCGTCGCGTTCGATGTCCAGAATTTCGACCGCGTGCTGCCGGAACGCTCCCTGCCCGCTGATCCCGTGGTGGCGTCCGGCCAATATGAAAAGACACGTCAGGCGCGGACGCTGCTCCGCTCCGGCACCAGCGCGCTCAAGCTAGGTGACGCACTGGCTGCGTTGCAAGCAGCCGACGACGCGGAGGCGTTGAACCCCGGCTTCTACCAGAATGCCGCCCTGCGCGGGCGGGCCTTGCTGAAGCTGGGCCGGCGTGACGAGGCGAAAATTGCTTTCACCGCAGCCATCGCCGCACATCCGGCATTTCTTGCGGAGAGACTCGAATTTGAGGAAGAATTGCGGCGTATACAGTCGAACTGATCATGTCCGAGATTCGCCAACCCCGCGTCACGCGCCAGCTGGTTTTCATCCAGTGGCTCCTGGGCTTTGGCGCGTACTGCGTTCTCGCGCTGCCCTATCTTCGTCGCGTTCACCATCTCGGGCGGTTGCGCTCCGGCGGGCGACTACTGATGGTCAGCAATCACGTCAGCCTCATTGATACCGTGCTGCTCGGCGCGATTTGCTGGCGGGCTGGCTGTTATCCGATCGTGGTGCTGGGCGACCGCAAGGTCTGGCATGCGTCCTGGATCAAGAAGCTACTGAGCAGCCGCATCGGCTTTCTGTTGGAGCGGGGAAAGTTGAACCCAAATCGGATCGAGGAACTGGAAGCGTTCGGGCGTTCGGGCGGTGAATTCAATCTCGTGGTGTTCCCTGAAGGCACGCGCGGCGATGGGGTGAACGTGGCGCCCTGCCAGCCGGGCCTGCATTACATTGCCCAGGCAGCGGGACTTCCGATCGTTCCGGTCTTCATCGGAAACATGCAGCTGGTTTCCACCAAGAGCGGCCGGTTCCATGCGTTTCGCGGATTGCGGAAGGTGGAGGTTCACATCGGTGAACCCATCGCGTCGGAGAAGTACCTGTCGCTGTCGCGTGACGAGTTCAGCGAGTTCATCCGGCAGAGCATCGCAGCTACTCCGTCGCCGTCGCAATCAGC
>CAMCCU010000550.1 GCA_945872975.1 Pedosphaera parvula Ellin514 | reverse complement strand
CGGTGCGGTTTTGGTTTATCATGCGGTGCGTCGCTGCGAGACTAACTCGTGGTATTTGAAGGATGTCGTATACATCAGCCGGGGAATTTTCCGGACGAACGCCGTTCTTACCCCCATCCGGATGACCGGTGACTGGATGCATGATGTCTTCATGCAGCGTCTTGACCCCGCCGGGCGCAAAGTTGGCGAAGAAATTCTCGTGAACCAAAACACGGACTTCAACCAACGGACGCCTTCCGTCGCGGCTCTGGATGACGGCAGACTCGCGGTGGCGTGGGTCAGTGAATCTCCTGCAGGTTATGACTGGCGGGCCAATTTTCGCGTCGATCTGATCGGTCGCGTGTTCGACGCCCAAGGCCAGCCGGTTTCGGACGAGTTTCCCATTGCGGCTGCGGACGATTTGATTCAGGCGAACCCCGTGGTGAGCGCGATGGTTGGTGGAGGATTCACGGTGTTGTGGAGTCAACAAGAGGGAGCGACGGCCCGCGGTTGGGATGTTTACGCCCGCAGTTTCGGCGCGGATGCCTCGGCTTCCGGTCCGGCGTTCCGGGTGAACGCCTACACTACGGGAGATCAGTTCGCCCCCAGAGTCGCTTCATCGGGCGGCCAGCAGTTGGTGGTATGGACCAGCATCGGCCAGGATGGTTCTCGTGAAGGTGTGTTCGGCAGGGTTTTGGAATCAGGCGCCCTGAGTGGTGTTGAATTCCAGGTGAACGTGACGACGGTCAGTCGGCAATACCATCCCGCCGTCGCGACGGACAGGCAGGGCAGGGCGATTACGATGTGGGCAGGATTTGTGGGCGCGGCCACTGGCTTTGATCTGTTCAGCCACAAGTCAGCTCTGGGTGTCGGCGCGAGCAAATAGAGCCAGCGCGAAGGATCAACGTAGAGAATTATTATGATACGACTGACCAAAGGAATCTTCTGCGCGGTGATGCTCATGGGCTTCACCAGCGGCGCAAGTGCCTTTTCGTTGCTGGGACCTCTCAAGACGACTGCGGCCAGCGGCGATTGGCAGGCACCGGGTTTTGGTGGTCAACCGCAGGGTTTGGGATATGGCTTACCGGGTGATATTGGCGGTCCGATGAGCCCGACAGAGGCTTATCGCTGGAACGTTCCGGTGATCACCTATGCCTATGATTTGACCTTCCTCCGCTACTTCGGCACCAACGGAGTGGCTGCGATTGATGAGGCCATGGCTATCTTGAATGCGCTGCCGCCGTCATCGCGGATGAGTACGGATCTCTCAGAGTACGCCCTCGATACCAAGAGCGAAAATGGGACCGCGTCGGCTCTTGGGTTGCTCGATATCAAATCATTCACCTTGTCCACCGTTCTGGAGCAATTGGGCCTGGCGAATCCGGAGCGGTTTGTTTGGGGCCTTCGCGGACGTGACGCGCGGCAAAACATTACGAACTATACGGTCATTCAGTTGAACTACGATCCGGTGACGTTGACTCGGACCCGGTATGTAAATGGCGTTCTCTACAACTATCAAATCTTTGATGATCTCGGGCCGCAGGGCGGAGAATGGGCGAGCGCGGTCGAATGGTATCAACTCGACCCGTTGTATCAACCTTACAGCTCTGTAGCTGGTGGAGGGGGCGGTTCGGATTATCAGTTGGGATCCAGTCCGAGCGATTCCATTTTTGGAAGTGGCATCTTCGGAGGTGGTCTCGCGACGGGGCAGTTCTACACCGGCCTGACGCGCGATGACGTGGGTGGGCTGCGATATCTCCTGAGCACCAATCACATGGTGTTCGATACGCTCCCGGCCACCGTGTTGCCGAGCAGCGGTCGTAGCGGCGGCTCACCTTGGGCTCCGGTTCTGGGCTTTGGGGGGACCAACGCGGCTGGTATCTCAAATGCCGTAACGGCGGCTGGAACAAATGTTAATCCCAACTTCGTTCGCACGGCTTACCGTCCGGGTGTGGATAAGATTACCTTCCAGCGAGTCAGTGTTTTTGGAACGAACTTTACCCCGATCACGCTGCGCTACACCGATCGCTACGTCTCCACCAACGGACGTATCGTTAAGCAATCGGTCGAGCGTTTGGTGGTGCAGCCGGATATCATCTTTCGAGTCCGAGACATTGGGACGATATTCGACACTCCGATTTCATCATCGCGGACGGGCACAGAAAACTGGGTTAATAATGCTGCCTTGAATACGTTTTTCCCAGCCGACGGCATGGGTGGTCCAGGGACCATATTCCCACCGGTCATCATCACCTTTTCTGATCAAGTTCCTTATCTGGTCAACCTTTTGCCGGGCGAAACGGATTTGGACGCCTTCACCGGATTTGTCTGGGGTTCGTTTGACGGGACGACGCGTCCTCCGGTGGTATATCCGCAGGGTTCCGCTGTTTCGTTGGAGTATTTACAAGACGTCGTGTTGCGTCGGACAGGTAACTAGCCATGGAACCAAGCCAGATGAATTATTTATCCATGAAACGGACCTTATTTTTGGCAGCTGTATTGATCGGGGGCTTGGTCAATGGACAGTCGGCGACCATTGACACCTACATCAACGGCCAGCCATTCACCAACTCCCTGACGACACCTGCCCCGATCATTGATGCGCGCGTTTGGGTCAATCAGGCGGTGTTCAACATCATTTCGTCGGTGCCTTTCGAGGCTTACAACAATCGCCTGTTCACGAACAGCGCGGCGTTGGCCAAACCGATGTTGTTTGATCCCGGCGTCCGTTTCCACCGGTACACGGGTGGACAGCGTTTCTGGATGGATTCTTGGGTAAACAAAGGCACGATTGTCTCGGACCATAACACTGAGTTCTTCTCTGGATTGTCCCGATTCTTCGTCAGCGATTCGCGGGCGAGCATCATTCAGGTGGCGGCCACGAATATTCAGGCGACTGGGCCGCTATTCTCCGGAGCACACGGCCTCATCCGACTCGAAGGCAAGAACGTTGACGTCAGCCGCAATGCCTTGCGCACAGGCAGTCCGTTGTCTACGACCACCATCTTCGGCGGCGGATTTCTTATTGGGGCTTCGAACTACTTGAATGACGTGGGCGTGCAGGATCTGTATTGGGGCGGAGGGCAGGGGGACGCGGTGGCCGCGAATCGAAGCCGGACTATGAACGTGACAAGCAACAGCTTTAATCCGTCGCTCCTCCTCCCGTCGCCGGTATCGACATCACACGAAGTCATTGAGCGTTCGACCTTGAGCAGTTTCTTCTTCACCAATACCACCATCGTTCCGAGTACGTTCTTTTTCGGCGGCGCGAACGTATTCATAAACACCAACCTGACCGGCTACGCTGCCATTGCCAATCAGTCCGTTTTGAGCGCGACCAGTCGTCTGGTGCAGGTCATCTTCTATCCCACCAATGACTCGGACCCGGAGTTTACCACCGAGGCACGGTTCTATCCGGGTTTCGGCAGCGCGGCGTCGGCGTCCGTGGCGTTTCACGCCCGCGAGTTTGACATTGCCACTCAATCCACTGTGACTAACTCGGTGTATCTGGTGGATGATCTCGCCACGACCACGAATTTCTTCTTTGCAAGAAACCTGTCGGTAAACACTCGGCGGCCAAATACGTTCCAAGTAAGCCGGTTCGTTCCGGTGGAGTACTATTTCGGCAACACCGGCAACGTGGCCTATAGTTCCGATCTGATTTACGGCAACTATACGCTCGCTAATGTCACTAATCGCTACGCTGCCTATGCCGCTCAGATCGATCTGCTGTCCAGCAGCCCGAGCGGCAGCATCCCTTACAACGTGACGAACGCTCCCGGCCGAATCGAGTTGAT
>CAMCCU010000549.1 GCA_945872975.1 Pedosphaera parvula Ellin514 | reverse complement strand
GGGCGCGGGTTTAATCCCGAAGTGGGACGCGTTGGATCTGGATGTTCTCCATCTCGCTGGTCCCGAGCTCAAGCAGCGCGGCGTTGTTCACGAGTTCCACTTGATTGGTAAGCGAGGTCTCGCGTGGGACGGTGGCTTTCGCGGTCAGGCGCACTTGTTCCATGTCCCGGAGGGAAAGGAAATCCAGCGCTACGGCATCCTTGCTGAACCGGAGCTCATTCATCATCACCGCATAATGCAGCAGGCCCTGGTTCTCGCCATGGTACTGGCAGATCAAGGCATCCGTGATGTTCAGCACCACCTTGTCTCCCACGGCCGGGAGCGCGTAAATCTCTGGAACGGCCGTGCTGAGCCGGAAGAGGTCATTCTCGAACCGGATGAAGTTATCCACACTGCCCTGGGCCAGGCTGTAGAGGTGGCCGTTCACGCCAGCCGCGTTGTGGTTGAGCATCGGGGTGATGTTGATGACTTTGGTGATCTGCCGGGTGAGCAGCCGGGTGACGTAGGAGCGCCGTCCCACGCCTTCGCCTTTGCGTCCGAACTCAACGTCGCCCCAGACGAGTTGGCCGAGGATGGGGCGTTCCGGACTGTAGAAGACGGTTTCGTCGAAGCCGATGTTGGCGCTGCCTTCCAGAGCCACGCCGTAGTGGGCGGAGAGTTCGGTGTAGCCGGCCTTGCGCAGGTCGGATCGTTGCCGATCCCAAATGATGATGTTGTTGGTGGGTAGCTTGGCGGCGAGCAGTCCTTCGATAACGGCGGCGACCACGGCGGGGCGGGTGCCGGCATCGGCACCGGGCGCGCTGAAGACTTTTATGCCGACGATGTCCTGCGGGCTGACGAAGGTGAGCCAGGCGGCGGCGAGGTTGGTCGTTTTCGCGAGGTTCGTCAGGCCCGCTTCCACCATCGTGCGCACCCGAGTCGCGTCTGGCTTGAATGCTTCCGTGGCGGCTGGATGGTGGATGATGACGACGCGCGAGGGCGGAGTGCGTGGGATGGAGTTGGAGGTGCCGGAGGGACGCGGTGTCTCGGCCGACGCGCCACAGGCGGCGAGCAGCAGTCCAAGGGACAGGACACAAGAGACAAGAGACAGGAGACGGAATGTGGGCATCAGGAATCCTGGAACAGCTCCTGAGTTCCTGGGTTCCGGATCGGCGTTGGTTTTCTGTGCGTTTCTTGACACGTCAAAGCGCGAGTGTTACCACCAGCGGCGGTGCTGACCAATAAAAATTTCGGAGGATTGCAGGTTGCAGGTTGCCAGTGCTCAACCCCCAACTTTCAAACCTCAACCTGCTGCGCGAGTTATGTTCAACGGGTGTTTGGGCTGCTCGGGTTGGTGGGTTGTCTGCTCATCCTGGGTTGTTCGCCGCCCGGCCCTCGCGCGCTGCTGGAGGGCAAGCGTTTGCTGGATGAAGGAAAGTATCCTGAGGCGGTGGAGTCTCTGAAGCGGGCCACGGTGCTCTTGCCAAAGAATGCGCTGGCCCCGAACTACCTCGGCCTGGCTTATCATGCGGCGCAGCAGCCGGAGGAGGCCATCAAGGCGTATCGCATGGCCTTGGCGCTGGACCACAAGCTGGCGGCAGTGCGTTACAATTTGGGCTGTCTCTATCTGGAGCAGGAGAACACGGCGGCGGCCATCGAGGAGCTCCGTAGCTTCACGTTGTTGCAGCCGGGCGCGGTGGACGGGTGGCTGAAGCAGGGGTCCGCTTTGGCGCGCGCGCGTCGCTTTGATGAGGCGGAACGAAGCTATCGCATGGCGTTGGATATTCATGCGCGGCACCCGGAGGCGTTGAATGGGCTGGGCTTGATCCAGATGCAGCGCCGTCGATTTCAGGAGGCATTGAATCATTTTAACGCAGCGGCTGTGCAGGAGCCGCCTTATCCGCCAGCCGTCTTCAACAGCGCCATCGTCCAGCAGCAACTAGGCAACCGTCAGGTGGCCCTCCAGCGCTACCGGCAATTTCTCAGCCTGCGTCCCCGGTCGGGTGAGTCGGCGGCAGTCGAAATGACCGTGCGGCAGTTGGAGTTGGAGTTAAATCCCCAGCCGCTGGTGGCCCGGGCGGTTCAGCCTGCGGTCGTGCCTGCGCTGAAGCCGTCGAATGCGGCTCCGGTTCAGTTGGCTTCCTCCCGCGTCACGCCCGCGATTCCTCCATCGTTGACCCCGGTGTCGCCACGAAGCAATTCGAGTCCCGCTGTGGTGACTGCCAGCCCTGCGATCCGGGTGCCGGTGGTGTCTGCGGGCGGAGCCGGTGAGAAAGGGAGCAAAGGGGAAAAGGAGCCCGGAAGAAAAGGAGCAGGAGAGCTGGGCATTGCGGTGCAATCTTCAACTTCCAACCTGCAACCCTCAACCTTCAATGTCGCGCCCGAGGTTTCCCAAGTGCATCCCGAGCCGGTGATTCGTCCGGCACAGGAGTTGGTGAGACCAACGCCGCCACTGCCGGACAACGGCGCTGGTGAGGCGCAGTTAAGACAAGGGACGAACTCCGCTCGGCGTGGGTTTTTCTCGCGGTTGAATCCATTTGGCGGAAAGGGGCGGACAAACTCTGCTGTCGTCGAGTCAGCGTCGGTTCGTGCGCCGGCGCTTGCTGCCAGTTCGCGTTATTCGTATCTGTCTCCTGCGGCGCCGACCGCTGGTGACGCTGTCGAATCCGAGAAGGCCTTTAAGCGCGGGGTGAAGGCGCAGCGCGCGGGAAATCTTTCGCTGGCCATCACAGAATATCAGGCGGCGGTGAAGGCGGATCCTGCCAACTACGATGCTTACTACAATCTGGGGCTCGCGGCATTGGAGCGTGGCGATGCACGGTTTTCCCTGTGGGCCTACGAAATCGCGCTCGCGCTGAAGCCCAGCGGCGAGGATGCCCGCTATAATTTCGGTCTCGCGCTCAAGGCGGGCGGTTATTGGCAGGATGCTGCTGAGCAGTTTCAGAAACTGATTGTGGAGAATCCGTCAGATGCACGGGCGCACCTCTCTCTGGCGAATCTCTGCGCGCAGCAACTCCAGCAGGCGAGCCTCGCGCGCGATCATTACCAGCGTGTGCTGGAGATTAATCCCAAGCACGCCGAGGCGGCCAAGATCCGCTATTGGCTGGCCGCAAATCCGTAGCGGTGCAGAGGGGAAGGCAGGCGGCCTGGTCCATTTCCCCGTTCTCACCGCTGCACCCTTTCTCCTCCTCTCCTTTTCCATCCGCGCCCGTTCGAGTTTCCCCCTTTCCCTTCAGCACCCGGCACGGGATTCGCTAAATCTGAATTCATACGGCGATGGGCGTTCTGAGTGGCTGACGAACGTTCACAACAAGACACGCCGTCCAAAAACTGGACAACACATTGTTATGAGTTTGGATACGTTGAACGTGAGTTGGGTGGATTTCTTGGTTGTCGGCTTGCTTGGCTTTGGCCTCTGGCGCGGGCGTAAGCGTGGCATGTCGGAGGAGTTGCTCGACATCATCAAGTGGGTGATCACGGTGGTTGCGGCTGGCTTTCTGTATCAGCCCATCGGCCAGATGATCTCTGAATGGACGCCTGCCCTAAGCACTTTGACCTGCTACCTGTCCACCTACTTGTTCCTCATTTTGCTCATCGCGATCGTGTTCTCTTACATCCGCCGAGGCCCGGGCGAAAAGGTCGTCGGCAGCGACGCGTTTGGCTCCGCGGAATACTATCTCGGCATGCTCTCGGGCAGCTTCCGCTATGCCTGCATTCTGATCGTGGCGTTCTCCTTCCTGAACGCGCGCCAGTATTCGGCGGCAGAGCTGAAGGCCAGCGAGAAGTATCAGCTCGATAACTTCGGCAGCTCGTT
>CAMCCU010000548.1 GCA_945872975.1 Pedosphaera parvula Ellin514 | reverse complement strand
CCTTCGGGGAACGTGCGCGTCACCTCTTCGTGGTCGATGACGATGGGGCCCATCACCGTGCGGTTCAAAAGCTGTGCGTGGAGGTTGGGTTCCTGGAAGCGCGCGGTGAATCGTTTGCGGAGTTCGGACGGGCCGCTCGCCAGCAGTTTCGCGGGAAACTCGAACTGCTGCGCATCCTCGGCATACGTCGCGAGGATGGCGTCCACGTCGCGCGCATTGTAGGCGTCGAGCTGGCGTTGAATGACGGCGGCAGGTTCGCTGGATTCCTTCATCGCCGGTAAAAGTATGGAGACGCATTTCCCCTGTCCAGTCCCGCCGCCTTCCGCCGATGACCCGGCTTGTCGGGTGAACTACGGGAGGCTTGCTGCTTGACCGAAGAAATTCCCAGACGGACGATCCTCGGCATCGATGCTGCTATGCAACATCCGACACAAATGCAGAAGACATTGAACCAAGAGCACGTGAAAAAAGAAACATTCCAACTCATCGCCCCTGACGCCGAAGAAGTGTTGTTGCTCGGCGATTTCACCAACTGGGAGGAAGACCCTGTCCTGCTCCGTCATCAGAACGACGGCATCTGGAAGATCAGTCTTCCGCTGAACCCGGGTCGCTACGAGTACCGGTTCATCGTGGATGGTGAATGGCGCGATGACACCAAATGCGGCCATCGCGCGGCGAATCCATTCGGTGGCCAGAACTGCGTGCGCGACGTGGCACCGTAGGTTTCAGTCCGGGGCCGACTCTTCCATCTTATCGTGAATGGCTGGCTGTCCACGCCAGCGCTGCGGCGCCTGCCACGGCAAGCGCACCGCCCGCCAGAGAGCGCAGCGTCGGACGTTCGCCTTCGAGGTGATAGGAGAACGGGATGATCACGAGCGGCGTGATCGCGACGATGGGCAGCACCACACCGGTCGGGGTGGTTTTGAGCGCCCATTGATAGCAGCTCACGCCGAGCGCTGGTCCAGCCAGGCCGTTTGCGATGATCCACGGCCAGGCGCGACGCCAGCGCGCGGCGCGATCGGGCATTGCGTTGCTCGCCGGGCGACTTCCGCCGAAGAACACGTCGAGGATGGAGTCTCGCTTCACCACCAACAATAACAGGGTGCCCACCGCGACGCCGCCGAGGATTCGCTGATAGGCTGCCGTGACTCCATCGATGTCTTCGCCCGCCAGTTTCGTCAGCGAAAACGCCTTCCGGCTCAACACGGCGCCGAGCGCCTGACACAGCGCCGCCACCAATCCAAAGCCCAGGCCCCACGCCAATTCTTGCCGCGCGATCTGGAGTTTCTTGTCCGGTGCCAGTGCCAGCGCGACGCCCGCGAGGATGACGATCGCGCAGACGATTTCGGCGAGCGACAACGTCGTGCCGAGCCACGCCCACTCGATGAACGCGGCCAGCGGCGACGACAGGCAGAGCGTGAGCATGACCGAGAGGCGCGAGCCGAGCCGCGGGAGCGCTTGGAAAAGAGCCATGTCTCCAATGCCGAATCCGATGCAGCCGCTGATGAGGAAAATCGGGAAGGCGCTGCCCGCGAGTCCGACGCCGAAGTTCTCTCCATAGAGCCCGAGCAACACTGCGGCGAAGCACATCCGCCAGAAGTTCGCCTCCGTGCCGCCGATCAGCTTGGCTGAACGATTTCCGCACACGGCGGACATCGAGAACAGAATCGTCGTCAGGAACGCAGCGATCACGGCGCGCTGTGTTTAGGGGTGAAGCCTCACATTGTCACGCGCGGAAGCGGCGCGGGGTGTCGTCGGAAGTGGCGGGCAGGAGAGGAAAGGTGGAACTCGTCGCGCTGCGACAATTCCACCCGCGTTCAGCGGGTGGTGAAGTGGTTGATTGCGCCGGGCGGTCGCAAGTTCGTTGCGCCGCTGGACGCGGCGCCACTCGTCGCAGCGCGACGAGTCCCAGTGCGACGAGTCCCAGTGCGACGAGTCCCAGTGCGACGAGTCCCAGTGCGACGAGTCCCAGTGCGCCTGAGAGCGCATCAGAACAGCAGGGTGAGAGTCCCTGACCTGGCCGACACTGAAGGGCCAGTAGCTGAACGTAACTGCATCGGGGCGATACCCCCGGGTGGAGAGCAACGGGAAGCGAACGACCAGTCCGTAACAATGCCTCGAGACACAGAGGCGCGTGAACTCGATTCGGTCGGTGGTGCTGGCGAGCCTGCTGGAAAAAGGCGAAGCCCGAACAAAATAGAGCGGCCAGCGTTGAGGGAGTGGAACACGTCTGGTCGAGCACCGCAGATGGTTGGAGACAGAATGGTTGGAAGTTCTGGTGACGTGAATCAGGGAACCACGGTGGGCGGCGCGAAACGGGCCTGCCGGGGTCAGAGCGTCCGTAGTAGCTGGGAAGCGGGTAACGACCGTGGAGCCAAGGGACGTAGGAACGTGGTGGTCGCCGACGGGCTGGACCCATCTCAAAAGGACCGACGTAGTGCCGCAAGGCTGTGCGCGTCGGTGCGACGAAGAGTCGCCTGGGGCCAGTGTGGCGGGGGCCAGTGGCCGCCTGGGAACAGGTGAGCGGAGCCGAGCGGCTTGCGCGGCTGGTGCGTTGCTTCTGCACGCCCTGTGACGAGAGCCTGAGCCAGCCCATCAGGACCACGAACTGGAAAGCCGGATGCGGGAGAACCGCCTGTCCGCTTTGGGTGGGAGGGGGCGGGGTAATTCCCGCCTCCTACCCACATCGCTTTCCACGCTCATCTGGCCGCCACTTCCGATCACACCCATCGTTCCTTCTCGCCTCGACAAGTCTCCGCGTCTCCTGCTTTCATGCGGCTTCGCGCAATGAACGCACCAAGCAAATGTCTCGTCTCGGGAGCCGCCGGTTTCATCGGCAGCCATCTGATTGATCAATTGCTGGCGCGGGGCGCAACGGTGCTCGGCTTTGACAACATGCGGCTCGGGCGTCGTGCGAACCTGGCCGGCGCGCTGGAGAATCCGCGCTTCAAGTTCGTGGAGATGGATGCGAACAACGTGGCGGAAGTCAGCCGGCTCGTCGCGGCGGAGTCCAAGGACAAGCCGTTCGACATCGCGTGGCATCTGGCGGCAAACTCGGACATCCGCGCCGGCGTCTCGGACCCGGATGTTGACCTGAACTGCACGTTCCTCACCACTTACAATCTCCTGAAGGTGCTGCGCGAACATGCGATTCCGCAGCTCGCCTTCGCCTCGACGAGCGCGATCTACGGTGTGCATCCGGGCGTGCTGCACGAAAGCATCGGGCCGCTCTTTCCCATCTCGAACTACGGCGCGATGAAGCTGGCCAGCGAGGCGGCAATCAGCGCGGCGCTGGAGTCCTACTTGAAGCGCGTGTGGATCTACCGTTTCCCGAACGTGGTCGGCAGCCGCTCGACGCATGGCGTGATTTACGACTTCGCGCAGAAGCTGAAGAAGACGCCCAACGAGCTCGAAGTGCTTGGCGATGGTTCGCAGGAGAAGCCGTATCTCCACGTCGCGCCGCTCATCGAGGCGATGCTCTACATCGCGGACAATGCGACGGAGCCGCTGAACTGTTTCAACATCGGGAACGCGGACAGCATCAGCACGGTGCGCTACATCGCGGAAGCGGTGGTGCAGCGTCAATCTCCCACGGCGAAGATTCGTTACACGGGCGGCAATCGCGGCTGGGTAGGGGATGTGCCGAAGTTCAGCTACTCGATCGAGAAGTTGAAGAAGCTCGGCTGGTCGCCGGGGATGACGTCCAATCAGGCCATCGACCAGGCGGTGGAGGAAATTGTCAGCGAGGTTCTGCGTGGTTAGTCCGGACCGATGCAGACGGTGTTCAGGGTGGCACAGGCCACCGGCC
>CAMCCU010000547.1 GCA_945872975.1 Pedosphaera parvula Ellin514 | reverse complement strand
CGCTTCTCGCGCCGGAACAAGATCCGCGTCTTGTCACCGCCTGGCTCGTTCATCACCACTTCGCGGGTTGCGGAAAAGTCCGGCTCCATCCGAATCTCCAGCGACGCGAGCATCGTGCGCACATCCTTGTCCTTCGGGACCATCGTCACCACCGCGACACTGCCGGTGGCGACCGAGAGCGTGAAGTCAGCGGTCAGCGCGTCCAGCTTGCCCTGGTGCATCAGGCTCATCTGTTCCATCACGCGCTTGAGCATCTGCGGGAAGCCGAGCTTCAGCTTCTTCCATTGCCCTTCTACCTGCTCGAACTGCGCGACTGACTTGTGACTGCCCAGCAGAATGGATTGATACGGCGCGGTGGTTTCCCAGCGAATCAAATCAGGCCGGTCGATGGCCATCACGCCCTGACTTTTCAGCGGCTCGTTGAACAACGCCAGGTGCCGCTCCTGCTCGAACTCGAGATAGACCGACGTGAGCGTGGACATCTTCCGCTGCAGATCGGCGAGGATGGGAGCCGGGTTTGCGACCGGGATAAGCGCGGGTTCCGCCGTGTGCGCGAGGGGCAGCGCCACGAGGAGCAGGAAAGCGATACGGAAACTCTTCATGTCAGGATGGTATCCAGTCGCACGCACTCATAGCCACGCTCGCGCAACTTGGCCAGCAGCAGTTTCACCGTGGCCAGCAGACGGTCGGCAGGAATCTTCCCGTCGTGCAACAAGATGATCGCGCCGGGCTCCACGCCCCGGAGGATGCGGCGAACGATCCGGTGCGGAGTAGAGCACTGAGTGTCGAAGCCGCGCGCCGTCCAGCCAATGACCCGCAGCCCGACCGCCGTCGCCGCCTTGAACACGCGCGGGTTCGACAGGCCCATCGGCGGACGAAAGAACGCTGGCGTTACCCCGGCGGCATCGCGAATGGCGGACTGCGTCCGCGTCATCTCCTCCACCAGCTTCTCGACACCGAAGAAGTTTGTCGCATTGCTGTGCGAATAAGTGTGGTTCGCCAGCAAGTGGCCTTCGCGCACAAAGCGAGCCGTCAGCTCCGGCTGCGCAGTGACGTTCCGCCCGATGCAAAAGAACGTCGCCGGCACGCGCTCCGCCCGCAGCAGGTCGAGCAGCGCGGGAGTGGAGCGCGGATCGGGACCGTCATCAAACGTCAGCGCCACGCAGCGCTTCGATGCAGTGCCTTGGCAGATGAACGGACCGAACAGCCGCCATTGCGGCAATGCCACGCCGAAGCCTGCGATGATGAGAAATGCGGCGACCACCAAAGCGAACGCCGTAAGATTACCCAACACCACGGCAGTCGCGCCCAAGAACGCCGCGAGAATGGCAATGACATGGAATCGCGTCATGAACGCACCGCGGGTTGAACGAGACACAGCGCCTTGCCGCCGCGAGCCGACAAGGTGTAAAGAAGCACGCCGCATTGACGTTCGTTGGCGAGCCGGACCGCAACGGAGAAGCCGAATGCCGACGCCGCGTGAAACTCGCCGCAAAGCTGCTTGTAGGTCTGGTGCTCGATGACTCGCCCGACGCTGCGCGAGATTTCGTCCGCGACGGAATCATACAGCGGGTCGAGCACGGGATATCCACGCGCACCGCTCAAGAAGACACCAACCGCCGACAGATCAACCGCGTCCGCGATCCACGCGAGCTCCTGGGCTGAATCGAACGGACGCCGATATCGCCCGAGCCGGACGCTGGTCAGCCGCGCCAGCGCGGAACGATCGGCTTCTCCGCCCGTCAATCGCGCGACCACCGCGCCTTCGCCGGGAATCGTTCGCTCCGTCCAGACACCCCAGCGCTGGCCGATGCCGAGCAGGTAATTCTGCAACTCGTCGAACGCGCCTGCCAGCGCAACGTCCGCCTCGCCCGCGTCCAATTGTCGCCACGCCTGCCACAAGGCGCACTCGAACGTGATCTCACCAGCCGTCGGCGCGGAGTTCAGTCCACGTGCCCCAAGGTCCATGGCGATCTGACCGGCGGGCGCGTTGTGAACAGAGCCGGGAAAGCGCGACGGCATGGGCTCCGCTTCGTCCTTCGCCACGTAGTTCTCGATGAACGCCGCGCCTTCCGCGAGACAGCCAAAACCCGTTCCCATCGCCACGGCGACGCGCTGCTCAGGCACTGGCGTGTGGCTGGCGCGCGCGGCGAGCACGGCCATCTGATGCGGTCGCCCAAGTCGGCGACGCTGTTTCGGCGTGAGCAAGGCAGCGCCCGGCAGCGGATCGCAGGAACGCACAAGCAGCTTGTCCGCCGGCAACGGAGCCGTGAGGTCGCGCATTGTCACCACGCCAGGCCCCATGACGCCGAGACCGGTGACATTCACCGGCGCCACCTTCGCCACTCGCGTGTGAGGAGTCGTGTCTGGTGTCGAGAAGATCAGCACCGCATTGTTCCCGCCGAACCCGAAGGAGTTACTCATCACGTGCGTGAGCTTGGCGGCGGCGAGTTCGCGCACCGGCTCCAAACCAATCGCAGGATCAATCTCGCCGAAACCGGGATTGGGTACCAGTTGCTGACGGCGTAACGCCTCGATGCAGAGCACGGCCTCGATCGCGCCGCTCGCCGCGAGTGAATGGCCGAAAAACCGTTTCGTGCTGGAGAACGGCGGGACGCGATCGCCGAACAAGGTCTTCAGCGCCTTCGCCTCCGCCAGATCGTTGTCGCGCGTGCCGGTGCCGTGGGCATTCACGTAATCGATGGCCGAAGGTTCGAGTCCGGCCCGCGACAGCGCCGCCCGCATGGCCGCGACCGCTCCGGCGCCTTCCGGATGCGGAGCGGTGATGTGATGCGCGTCGCAGCTCGCACCCCAGCCGCTCAGCCGCGCGAGAATTTTCGCACCGCGTCGACGCGCACTGTCTTCCGCCTCGATCACGAGCACCGCCGCGCCTTCACCCAGGCTCATGCCGCCGCGCGTGGCATCGAACGGCCGGCAGCCTTGACCATCGACGAGCAGCAATGCGTGGAAGCCGCCCCACGTCATGCGCGAGAGCGAGTCAGCACCGCCCGCCAGCATCACGTCGGCTTCACCCGCTTGAATCATCTCCGCCGCATTCGCGATGGCGAGCGCACCGGAGGAGCAGGCGGTGGAAACGGTCATCGCCGGACCAAACAACCCGAAGGAGTCGGCGATGAGATCCGTCGTCATGCTGCACTCGTGATAACGCGTGGAGCGCGGACGGAACTTGCCCTCCTTGATCAGCTTGATGAGAAACCGTTCGCTGTCAAAAGAGCCACCAACGGAACAGCCAAGCACGATTCCCGCGCGGTCACCGAAGTCAGCCGATTTGAGTCCGGAAGATTGGATGGCCTCGCGCGCGGCGAGCCAGCCAAGACGATCACTGCGGGAGGCGTGACGCGGAGCGCCGAGTTGGAGGAGGTCGAGTTGAACTTCCCCGACCGGATCAAGCCCGTAGCGCGGAGAGGGAAAAAGTGTGAGAGGCTTGAGACCGTCACGCTGCGAGGCGATGGCATTCCACATCGTCTCCACCCCGTAACCGGGCGAAGCGATGACGCCCAGGCCGGTGATGACGGGCTGCCGCGACATCAAGCGCCTGCTTGCCGGGCGTCGATGAAGTCAGCCAGCGCGCGGACGGAGCGAAACGCCGGGCCGCCTTCCTCAATGCCTTTGATGATGATGCCGTAGTGCTTCTCCATCATGACGACGAGCTCGAGCGCATCGATGGAATCCAAGCCCAGTCCAGTGCCGAAGAGCGGCGCGTCGTCGATGATTTGCTCCGGCGTGACGTCCTGCAAATTCAGCGCTTCGATGATCCGCGTTTTGAGTTCAGTCGTTGAAACAGGCATG
>CAMCCU010000546.1 GCA_945872975.1 Pedosphaera parvula Ellin514 | reverse complement strand
GCCATCGCCAGTCCGGTCAGGATGGCGAAGACGAACAAGCGTCGAAGATGGGCGGGGCGAATCACGGTTTGCGGTTGAGCTGGACGAATTGCGACGGCAGAGCGTTGGTTGCCGGAACGATGGCCGGCAGTTCAGAGATCCAGACGATTTGATGCCGCTGCGGCGGGACGAGGCCCAGCTTGAGATCTCTTACGCGCTCGGCGAGCCGTTGCGGAAGCTGCATGGAGGCGTAGCGATCCGCCAGGATCTGGTTCTCTTTCCTGAGCCGGTCGACCTTCGACTGGCGCGCGCCGATCTGCTGGCCGAGCTCGTAAATCTTATTCTTCTGCAGCACGTAGCCGACGCAGGAGCCGCCGATGAGCGTGCAGAGCAGGACAGCCTTGAGCGCCGGGACGAACCGGACGGCCCCAGACTGGTTGCGACGATTGTTAGCCATGATTGTGGAGGCGTGGCGCGTGAGGCGTGAAGCTCACGGGACAACGCGGTTTCAAATTTCAAACTTAGACTTTTTCCAGGACGCGCAATTGCGCGCTGCGAGAGCGGGGGTTTTCCGCCATCTCAATTTCACCAGGCAGAATCGCCTTGCGCTGAACCCATCTCAGATCAGGAACACAGGGCTGGCGCAGCTCCGGCACATCGACTTCACCCTCGAACGTGTATTCCCTGGCCCGCTCGCGGCCGAATTCCTTCACCATGCGATCTTCCAGCGAATGGAAGGTGATGACCGCCAGGCGACCACCGGGCTTTAACAAAGTGCAGGCTGCCGCCAGTCCACTTTTGAGGAAGCGGCTCTCATCATTCACTGCCATGCGTAATGCCTGAAACACGCGTGTGGCCGGATGCTTTTTCTTACCGTGCCGGGGTGCCAGTCGCTCAATCAAGGAGGCCAGTTGAACCGTGGTTTCAAACCGCCGACCTTCGCGATCCTGAGCGATCGCCCGTGCAAATCTCCGAGATTGAGGCTCATCCCCGTATTCCCAGAACACCCGAGCCAACTCGGCCTCACTCCAACCGTTCACGATCCCGGCCGCAGTGAGGGGCTGCCGTAAATCCATCCGCATATCGAGCGGACCATCATTCTGAAAACTGAACCCGCGCTCTGCGTCATCCAGTTGCGGGGAACTCACCCCGAGATCCAAAAGAACACCATCGCAACTGCCTGCCGGAACCCAATCCGCAAGCTCGGAATAATTCCCGCGCCGTATCTCGAAGCGCCCTGCGAACCCCGCTTCGCTCAGTCGCAGCGTTGCCGCTTCAACGGCTGCGCCATCGCGATCGCAACCATAGAGCCATCCATTCGGGCTGCTCGCCGCCAGTATGGCGCATGCGTGTCCAGCCCCACCGACCGTGCCGTCGGCGATTCGCGCTTCCGGCTTTGGGCTGAGCGCCGCCAGCACCTCCGCCATCAAGACCGGTTTGTGGATGAAACTTGGCACTGCGCATGTTCGTCAGGCTCAGGCTTTGCCCGCGCCGAAGAACTGATTCTTAATCTTATTCCAAGCAGCCCCGTCAGCAGCCACCGGCTCCGGAGCAGGGGCGACCTCAGGACCAACATCAACAGGGCGCGGCGTGGCCTGCACCACTTCCATATCCGCATCGCTCAGGTCGTTGCGAATCGGCTTCACCGCGTCCAGCGACAACTCGGACTGCACCGGCGCGGCTGAAGCCGTCGGCCGGGGCGTCTTGGAAAATGGATTCTTGAACAGCGACCAACGGCCGCGCGGAAAGGCCGGACGCGATACGGCGGCATTCAGCGCTGGCGTCACTTGCGAATTCGGCTGGACTGCATTCATGTTTTTCCTGTCGTTTGTGGCGGTCGCGATTTGAGGCTTCTTAACTTCCATCTTCACGAACACCGGGTTTGTTTTTTTACTCAACCCGCGCGCCCGTTCCTCAGGCACGTTCACCGACCCAAATTTTGGCAACAAACTCTGTTGCGCCATTCTATAGCGACTTGGCTCATCACTGATTCGTCCCAAGCTCCGCCCCACCGTCAGCAATTGCATCAGGCCCATAACTCGTTCCTCAGATCAGTTTGAACGCTTCCTGCGCCAGAGCGTCGTCGCCGTCCGTAATCGCTCCGAACTTCTCCGGGTTCCACACCTGGAACCGGTCAAACATCCCGACCAGCACCGCCTTCTCCTCAATGCCGACCGCCGTCGCCATATGTTCCGGCAGCGTGATGCGGCCCGCTTTGTCGGAAGTAACCATGTGCGACTTCCGACCGAGGAAGCGCCGGAGCGCCTCCGCCTGCCCATCGCCGAAAGGCATAGACGTGATACGATCCCGTAACTTCTGCGCAGCCATCGGCGGCAAAACCATCAAACACGCGTCCTTCTGCGCCCCGCTCGGCCACAAGACCAACATGAACTCGGTCTCGTTTTGACCCTTGCGCCAGTTCGCCGGGATCTGCACACGGCGCTTCTCGTCCACGATGTTCTCGAAGGACGACTGGTAAGACGGACCGGTGTTGAGCGCTTCAGACATTCAGTTTGGGCGACTAAACCTTTTCGCCCCACAACGCCCCTCTTTATCCCTTTCTCCCCCACCACGGTCAACGAAAAATACGTCCGAACTTATCCGGACGTTATTCACAACGTGCAGAACTCTGATTTCCAGCGACCTATATCGTTTTCGGGTGATTTATTCCCTTCACCCCGTTACAAGAACGCCATGAAGACCGCTGACTTCGACTTCGCTCTCCCGCCCGAATTGGTGGCGCAGGAGCCGACATCGGAGCGAGACAAGTCCCGCCTGCTGGTGCTCGACAGACTAGGAAACTGTATCGAGCATCGCAAGTTTTCTGATCTCATCAACTACCTCCGGCCAGGCGACGTGCTGGTGGCGAACGATTCCCGAGTGATGCGCGCCCGCCTCCGGGGCCGCAACGCAAAGTCTGGCGGTGAGTTTGAACTCCTTCTGCTCACCGAAAACTCCACCAATGACTGGTGGGCGATGGTCAGACCGGGAAAGCGGGCTCTATTGCAGACCGGAATTCGCCTTCATGATCGTCACGGAAACGTCACCGAGATCGAGGCGACCGTTAGCGACATCAATTCTGAAGGTCACCGTCGCCTTCAATTCAGCGGCACCAAAAACATCTGCGACGAACTCGAACGTCTCGGAGAAATTCCGCTTCCGCCCTACATCAAGCGCGAGAACCCGGACGCGAATCCGACCGACGCCGAACGCTACCAGACCGTTTACGCCGCAAGCTCCGGCTCGGTGGCCGCTCCGACCGCAGGACTCCATTTCACTCCCGAAGTCCTGGCGAACATTCGCAAGATGGGCGTGACCATTCACCACGTCACTCTACACGTCGGGCTTGGCACCTTTGCTCCCGTGAAAGCAGAATCGCTCGAAGAACACGTCATGCACGAGGAACGCTTCACCCTCAGCACTGAAACCGCCTCCGCAGTCAATGCCGCCAGACGTGAAGGGCGCCGTGTGATCGCCGTTGGCACCACGTCCGTGCGCGTTCTCGAAAGCTCCATCGATCCAGAAACAGGCGAAGTCAAAGCGCAGTCGGGCCGAACGCGCATCTTCATCCATCCGCCTTATCGCTTCAAAGCAGTCGATGCGTTGCTCACCAACTTCCATCTCCCCTGCTCCACCCTGCTGATGCTCGTGAGCGCGTTCGCGGCGCCGGGCGAAACACGCGGACGCGAAATGATCCTCGCCACGTATCAGGAAGCCATCCGCGAACGCTACCGGTTCTTCAGCTACGGCGACGCCACGCTGATTCTATGAAGACCAAGCCTTCACGCAGTAAACGCCCCTTCGTCTCCATGAACGCGGCGATGACGGCGGATGGCAAAATCGCCACCTCGA
>CAMCCU010000545.1 GCA_945872975.1 Pedosphaera parvula Ellin514 | reverse complement strand
GCCCGCCGACGGCCTCGATGTCGGCTCCGACGAGGGCGGTGCGGTTGGGCCTTACTCGACGCCTAATAAATTCGCCGGCACGATTGAATTCATCACCATCGAGCTCGACGCGAAATGAAACTTCACACCCTGCTGCATGCGGTTTTTTGGACGCTTGGCCTGAGACTCGGGAACGCTGCGGACGGGCCGGCGCGCCCGAATATTCTCTGGCTCACCAGCGAGGATCACGGACCGTTTCAAATCCTATGTCCCGCGTCTGGTCGAGGATTTGCAGGAGAGGTTCAAATGACCCTACGAAAGCTATTTGTCTGCGCGCTGCTCGCGATTCTGTGCGTCCCCTCGTTCGCGGCGGAGAAGCCCAATATCATCTTGTTCCTGGCCGACGATCTGGGCGGGCGCGATCTCGGCTGCTACGGCAGCACCTTTTACGAGACACCTCACCTCGACCGCATGGCGCGGGACGGAGCCCGGTTCACACGCGCATATGCCGCCTGTCCGGTCTGTTCGCCGACGCGCGCGAGCTTGCTCACAGGCAAATGGCCGCAGCGGACGGGCGTCACGGATTACATCGGCGCGGCCCAGCCCGAGAAATGGCAGCGCAATACCCGCCACCTGCCGGCACCGTATGCCGACCGGCTGGCGCTGAACGAGACGACGCTGGCCGAGGCATTGAAGGCCGGCGGTTACGCGACCTTCCTGGCCGGTAAATGGCATCTCGGTCCGGAAGGGTTCTGGCCGGAAGATCAGGGCTTCGATGTGAATCGGGGCGGCATCGACCGCGGCGGACCTTACGGCGGCAAGAAGTACTTTTCTCCCTACGGCAACCCCCGCCTGACCGACGGACCCGATGGCGAACATCTACCCGACCGGCTGGCGAGCGAGGCAGCGCAGTTTATCGAAGCCAACAAGGCGAAGCCCTTCTTCATCTACTTTCCGTTCTACTCGGTTCATACTCCGCTGATGGCGCGAGAGGATTTGCGCCGGAAGTATGAAGCCAAACGAGCGAAGCTTGAGGCCACGAATCGATTCGGTGAAGAAGGTCCGCGCACGGTGCGACTCAGTCAGGATCACGCGGTCTATGCCGGCATGGTTGAGGCGATGGACGCCGCCGTTGGCAAAGTCCTGGCGACGCTCGACTCGCTCGGCCTGGCCAAGAACACACTCGTCCTCTTCACCAGCGATAATGGCGGGCTCTCCACCAGCGAAGGTTCGCCGACCTCGAACGAGCCGCTGCGCGCGGGCAAGGGCTGGCTTTACGAAGGTGGCATCCGCGAGCCGCTCCTCGTCCGCTGGCCCGGTGTCGTGCCCGCTGGATCGGTCAATGGCACGCCGGTTTCCAGCCCGGACTTTTATCCCACCCTGCTCGAAGCCGCGGGTTTACCCGCGCGGCCGGAGCAGCATCGGGATGGGAAAAGTTTTCTAGCCTTCGCGAAGAACGGAAAGAGCGACGACGGGAAGACGTTGTTCTGGCACTACCCGCATTATGGCAATCAAGGCGGCGCACCGGGCGCGGCGATACTGGATGGCGACTGGAAGCTGTTCGAGTGGTTCGAAGATGCCCGCACGGAACTTTTCAACCTGAAGGACGATCCCAGCGAACGCCGCAATCTCAGTGTCGAGCAGCCTGAGCGCGTCCGCGCTCTCCGCGGCCGTTTGGTGGCGTGGCAGAAGGAAGTGGGCGCGCTCCCGACCCGGCCGAATCCCAACTTCGATTCCTCAAAACCTGATGGCCGACGCTGACGTTTCCCCCATGAAAACAACCTCCTTGCTCAAGTTTGGTTTCGTCGCACTGCTCGTGCTTTTCGCCGGATCAGCCCGTGCGTCCGACACGAAGCCGCCCAACATCGTTTACATCCTCGCGGACGATCTCGGCTACGGCGATGTGCGGCGCCTGAATCCGCAGGGCAAAATTGCCACGCCGCATCTCGACCGGCTGGCGGCGGCGGGAATGATCTTCACCGACGCGCATTCGAGTTCCGCCGTCTGCACGCCGACGCGCTACGGCCTGCTTACCGGGCGTTACAACTGGCGCTCGCGGCTCAAGAGCGGCGTCATGGGCGGGATGAGCCCGCCCCTGATCGAACCGGGACGCTTGACCGTGCCGGCCTTTCTCCAGCAACAGGGCTACCACACTGCCTGCATTGGAAAATGGCATCTCGGCTTCGACTGGCCGCGCCAGCCGGACACCGCACCCTTCACGGATGGGATTGAGAAAGGCGCGGACGGCTGGCGGGTGGATTTCTCGAAGCCGATCGCGCGCGGGCCGAATGCGTTGGGTTTCGACTACTTCTTCGGCCTGGCGGCATCCCTCGACATGGTGCCCTACTCGTTCATCGAGAATGACCGCGTCACGAAAATTCCCACGGTGGACAAGGCGTTCCCGATGATGTTCGGCCGCACCAACGGCGCGACGCGCAAAGGACCGGCGGCGGCGGACTTTGAAGCAATCGACGTGCTGCCAACGCTCACGCGCCGTGCTGTCGCCTACATTAACGAACGTGCCAGCGCCGCGAAGTCAGGCCGGCCGTTCTTTCTCTACATCCCGCTCAATGCCCCGCACACGCCCATTTCGCCGAGCAAGGAATGGCAGGGCAAAAGCGGGCTGAATCCTTACGCCGACTTCGTCATGGAAACTGACGCCCGCGTGGGCGAGGTGCTCGACGCGCTGGATCGAAACGGTGTGGCTGACAACACACTCGTCATCTTCACGAGCGATAACGGCTGCTCGCCGGAGGCGAAGTTTCCCGAACTGCTCGCCAAGGGACACAATCCGAGTGCCCAATTTCGCGGGACGAAGGCCGACATCTTCGAGGGCGGCCATCGCGTTCCGTTTCTCGTCCGCTGGCCTGGCCGAGTCAAACCCGGCACGACGAGCGACCAACTGATTTGTCTCAACGATCTCTTCGCCACCTGCGCCGACGTCTTCGGCGCGAAGCTGCCGGACAACGCCGCAGAGGACAGCGTCAGCCTTTTGCCTGCGCTCGAAGGCCGGGCCACCGGGCCGATTCGCGAAGCGCTCGTGCATCATTCCATCAACGGTTCCTTCGCCCTGCGGCAGGGTAACTGGAAGCTGGAACTCTGCGCCGACTCCGGTGGCTGGAGCGCTCCGCGACCCGGTAGTCCGGCGGCGAAAAGCTTGCCCGCGCCGCAGCTCTATGATTTGGCGGCTGACCTCGCGGAAACGAACAACGTGGCTCGCGCGCATCCCGAAGTAGTCGCGCGCCTGACTCAGTTGTTGGAGAAGTACGCAGCCGATGGCCGGAGCACGCCGGGCGCAGCGCAGGCGAACACGACGCCCGTGGAGATTCGCCAGCCAGCCGACGGGGCGGTGGTGAAGGCCGCCCAGCCGAACATCGTCATCTTCCTCGCCGACGATTCCGGCTGGGGCGACTACAGCATCAATGGCAACACGAACGTCCGCACGCCGAACATCGACTCCATCGCGCGCGCCGGGGCGTCGCTGGATCGGTTCTACGTCTGCGCGGTATGCGCGCCCACGCGGGCGGAATTTCTCACGGGTCGCTATCACTCGCGCACGGGCGTGCGCGGCGTCTCGACGGGGCAGGAGCGGATGAACACGGACGAGAAGACGCTGGCGGATGCGTTCAAGGCGGCGGGCTACGCGACGGGCGCGTTTGGCAAATGGCACAATGGCAGCCAGTGGCCGTATCATCCGAACGCGCGCGGCTTCGACGAGTACTACGGCTTCACCTCCGGCCACTGGGGCGAATACTTCAACCCGCCGCTGGAACACCATGGCCAGCCCGTGCGTGGGAAGGGATTCATCGCGGACGATCTCACCAGCCGCGCCATCGAGTTCATCGAGAAGAATCGCGAGAAGCCGTTCCTCTGTTACGTGCCGTT